>JBOHKF010000407.1:0-4936 GCA_050729015.1 Rhizomicrobium sp.
GCGGTGATGCGCGCCCGCGGATTGGCGGCGTTGACCACGAAGATCCGCGGTTTCTGATGGCGCTCTGCGATGTCCACCGTGGCGCCGACGGCCCTGAGATCGTGCGGGCTGGGCCGGGTCGGCACGATCACCAGGTCGGCATGGGCCACCACCTGTGAAATGGATTGGGTGATCGCCGGCGGCGTGTCGATCACCGCGATCCGGAATTTCGCGCGTTCCAATTCCGCGAGCGTTTGGCCAAGATCGAGCGCGCCCGCCTTCACGAAGTGCGGCTCTTCGCCGATGCGGGCGTTCCACCATTGCGCCAGGCTTCCCTGAGGATCGGTGTCGATCAGGCAGACCGGACCCACGCCAGCGCGGCAGGCTTGCACGGCGAGATGACCGGATAGCGTGGTCTTTCCCGATCCGCCTTTCTGGGATGCCGTGACGATGGTGTACACGCGAGGACCTCGCCTTTTGTTGTCCCGACTTTGAGGCAAATCCGTTGCCGCGAAATGAATCGCACCGGCGGCGATTTGTTCAAATCTTCACGATCCAAGAGCCTTTACCACCCGCGAGCAAGCGCGCCCTGTTGCCGAGAATGGCGACCGTCTTTCCCGATTAACCACGTCGGCATTCTCATCTGTCGGCCGGCAGCGATTTGTTTCAGAATTCCAAGAGGAGAGCCTTGATGCGCCGATTGACGGGACTTGCGGTTTGCGCAAACGCTTTCGCTGCCTGCCCTGCGGCGGCTCAAACCTATTCGGACGCCGCCGCCATCCCGCCGCCGCCGAATCTGATGGAACCGGTCCTGGTACTCATGCTGTTCGTCGTCATCTTCGTCGCCGCAGCCTGGTCGCTGGCGATGTTCATGCAATCGCCACTTCGGTCAGCGCGGAAGGGAGCACCTCCTCAGGTTGATCGCGGACCCACCGCCGGTCGCGGGGTTCGATAAGAGACATCAACCCATTGGGCGCCGACCAGTTCGGCCATGCGCAGAGGATGGATCCTCACCGCGCTGTGACTCGACCCGGCCGCCGGCATAACCTCGTTGAAATCCTTGAGCGAGACATCGCAATAGATGGGCAAGTCCGCCGAAAGCCCGAACGGACAAACCCCGCCCACGGCGTGTCCGGTGGCCGCCAGCACCTCGTCCGGGCAAAGCATGGTCACTTTCCCGCCGAACACGGCCTTGGCCTTCTTGTTATCCAGCCGCGCGTCACCCCGTGTCACCACCAGGAAATGTCGGCCTCCGGCCTTGAGAGACAGCGTCTTGGCGATCTGGCCGGGCTCGACGCCATGGCCGGCTGCCGCCATCGCCACCGTCGCGGTGTTCGTTTCGAGTTCGATGACGCGGATGTCCGGAGCATTGCGGGCAAAAAAGGCGCGCACCGATTCCACGCTCATTCTCAAACGATTCCAAAACTCGCGCCTGCCTTATCACCGAAATCGATCCCGATGAAATCGGCACTTTGTGGCGGCGCGCCTCCCGGCTATGGTTCTTGCAAATCCGGGAAGAGGGGGCACGGCTTGCGCAACATGGGCTTGGGAGCGGCGCTGCTGTTGGCATGGCCTTTGGCGGCCCACGCCGATTTCACCTTGCCCCAGGTGCTCGATTACCCGTTCATCGGCGAAGTGGCCGCCAATGCCCAAGGCGGCCACTTAGCCTTTGTGCGCGATCTCAAGGGGGTGCGGAACATCTGGGCTGCGGATGCGCCCGGCTATGCGCCGCGCCAGATCACGCAGTATAAAGAGGACGACGGCCAGGAAATTACCCAGCTTACCTTCTCGCCCGACGGCCATACGCTCATCTATGTGCGCGGCGGCGACCACGACGCCAACTGGCCCGCCCCCGGCGATCTGGCGCCGGATCCGGATTCAAGCGTGGATCAGCCTCAGGTGGCGATCTGGCAGGCGGCTCTTCAAGGCGGAGCGCTGCCGGTCAAGCTTACCGACGGCGATGCGCCGGAAATCTCGTCCAAGGGTCGGATCGCCTATATCGCCGATCATCAGGTCTGGTCTCTGGGTGGGACGGGCAAACCGGAAAGGCTATTCTTCGACCATGGCAAGGATGGAAACATTCAGTGGTCGCCGGACGGGACCAGTCTCGCCTTTGTCTCGAACCGGGGCGATCATGCTCTTATCGGCATTTACCGGCTGAAGGACAAATTCCTGTCCTGGCTTTCGCCTTCCACCAACAAGGACACCTCGCCTCGCTGGTCGCCGGCCGGCGCCGAAATCGCCTTTGTGCGCCGTCCGGGCGATGGCGGTCCGCCAAAGCCCATTCTCACGCAAACCCCCGATCCCTGGTCCATCTGGGTTGCCGATGCCGCAAGCGGCCAGGCGCATTTGGTCTGGCAGAGTCCGGACACGCTTCCGGGCTCTTATCCTCAAACGCAAGGGGGCGCCAATCTCCATTGGGCCGCAACGCGCCTGGTGTTTCTGGCCGAGCTCGACAATTGGCCGCATCTTTATTCCGTGGCGATGGCTGGCGGCACGCCGCTGTTGCTGACACCGGGGTCGTTCATGGTGGAAGACGTGGTGGAAAGCCGTGACGGACGCTTTCTCGTCTATAGCGCCAATCGAGGTACTGCCAGGGGCGACGACGACCGCCGGCACATTTTCCGTGTCGCCGCCGACCGGGAAGGCTCGCGCCCGCTCACGGCAGGCGATGGGATAGAGGTGAAACCGATCCTGGCCGATGATGCGCATGTGGCTTTCATAGACGCCGGTGCCAGAAAACCGCATGGGATCGGTCTGGTGGATTCGGATGGCACGGGCCGGCGTGAACTCGATAGCGGGACGCTTCCATCCGGATTTCCCCTTGCTTCGTTGATCGTGCCAAAACAGGTGAGATTCAAGGCGGCCGACGGGCTCCTCATCCATGGCCAGCTTTTTGATGAGGGCAGCGGCGGGAAAAAGCCGGGAATCATCTACGTCCATGGCGGTCCGTCGCGGCAGATGGTCCTGGGCTGGCACTATATGGACTATTACGCCAACGGTTATGCGGTGAACGAGTATCTGGCAGCCCACGGCTTCGTGGTCCTGTCGGTGAATTACCGCTTGGGCATAGGCTATGGGCGTGCCTTCCAGCATCCCCCTCATGCCGGCGCCAAAGGCGCCGCCGAATATCAGGATGTGGTGGCCGGCGCCAAATATCTGCAAAGCCTGACGGCGGTCGATCCGAAGCGGATCGGCATATGGGGCGGCTCCTATGGCGGCTATCTCACGGGACTCGCTCTGGCCCGCAACTCCGACATCTTCAAGGCGGGCGTGGACCTGATGGGAGTTCATGATTGGTCCCGGGTTCTGCAGACCGATCTTGCCACAGAGCTGGGGCTGGGAACGGTTAACGGCCGGCGCTATGAGAAGGGCGATCTCGATCAAGCCATGAGAGTGGCCTTCGAGTCATCGCCCGATGCCGATGTGGTGCATTGGCGCTCGCCGGTGCTCCTCATCCAGGGCGACGACGACCGCAATGTGGAGTTCCAGCAGACCGTGGATTTGGCGGCGCGGCTGAAATCGCAAGGGGTGCCGTTCGAGGAATTGATCATCCCCAACGAGATCCACAGTTTCCTGCGCTGGGGATCGTGGGCACGCGCCGATGTGGCAACCGTGTCATTTCTTTCGCGCACCCTCGGCGTTCCGGCAAAGACCATCCGGGGGAATTGATCCCTTTACCGGCGAGAACATCCTTGCGCGCAAGGAAATACCTGCCGCTTCCCGGTCGACTTGCTCGTGGGCAGGGTCCCAAACCGACCCGTTCCCGCTCTTCTTACTCCGCGTCGGGCTGGTTCTCCGGCCGCGCCGCGGTGAAGGCATCGAGGCGGTAGCAAGCATCCTCGATCCTGGCAAGGGTGGGGAAGGCTGCGAGATTCATCTCGGCTCTGCGGGCATTGGCAAGCTGGGGCACCAGAAAAATATCCGCAAGCGTTGGGGCATTGCCGTGACTGAAGCGTCCCGTGGCAGGGTCGTTTTCGAGCATCTGTTCGAGCGCGGCCAAGCCCTCGCCCATCCAGTGGCGCTGCCAGGAAAGGCATGCCTCCTCATCGGCACCGAATTGATCGCGAAGGCGGTTCAACACCCGGAGATTGGCGAGAGGATGGATCTCGCAGGCGACGCCCAGGGCAATCTGCCGAACACGCGCCTTTTCTTTGGGTGTTTTGGGCAGCAGCCGCGGGCTTGGCACCAACTCGTCCAGATACTCGATGATCGCCAGCGACTGCCCGATCGTCCCACCCTCGCTGATCAGCGCCGGCACCAGGCCCAAGGGATTGACCTTCTTATATTCCGCGGCCTGCTGTTCGCCCTTGTGCAGATGAATAAAGTGAAGCTCGGGCTGGAGCCCCTTGAGGTTGAGGGCGATGCGCACGCGAAAGACGGCTGAAGAGCGGTAATAGCCGTAAAGTTCCAGATCTGGCCTCGGAATTGTTGCCTCCTTGCCCGTTGGTGCAGGCGCAGGCTAGCTGCCCGGCTTGACCGCCTGGAAGCGGATCAGGGTTTGCGAAGACGGATCGCTGGGCAACTCGGTGCTGCCGGCCGGCAGGCCGTTCTCCTTAAGGATGTAAGCGGCGATGTCGGCAACCGTCTTCGGCCCCAGAGTACCGGGATTATCCATCGGCATGGTGGTCTGGATGCGATGCACCAGATCGCCGGCGGTCTGGCCGTCGAAATCCACCATCAACTGGCTGCCCTGAAGAGGCGGAATTTCATCCATTCCTGCCAAGCCCGAACCATGGCAGCGCGCGCAGTTCTGAAGATAATCGGCCCTCCCGCGCGTGGCCTGGGCGGTGGTGTAGACGCCGTCCCAGATCGAGCGGGAACCCTGCGCCTGGACGAGGTCCGACGCGCCGACCAGGACGGCGACTGCCAGCACGGCCATGCAATAGCGATGGATCATGAGACGAGCTATATCCCGGATTGAACGTCCGGCGAAGCGCGGCGGGCGGTCTTGCGA
>JBOHKF010000408.1:0-5612 GCA_050729015.1 Rhizomicrobium sp.
GGAGCATCGCTTCTGCCATGGCAAGGCCGAGCCTTTGGCGGGTCTGGCACAAGGGGCGTTCATCGCCGCTTCGGCCCTGTTTCTGGTGATCCAGGCGGCGCAACGTCTGATCAATCCTCAACCCATCGATCACGGGCTGATGGCTCTCATGGTGATGCTGATCTCCATCGCCACCGCAATCGCGCTCGTCCTTTATCAGCGCCGCGTCGTGAAACGCACCGGATCGCCTGCCATATCGGCCGATCAGACTCATTACCTGGGCGATCTCGTGACCAATATCGGTGTCGTGATCGCCATCCTGCTGGCGACCGTCGTTGGCTGGCTGATGGCCGATCCCATCGTCGCCCTGTTCGTGGCGGCGGTGCTGGTGGCCAGCGCTTGGCTGGTTTTCCGCAAAAGTCTGGATCAATTGATGGACCGGGAATTGCCGGACTCGGACCGGGAAAGAATCATCGCCATCGTCCGCGCCCATCCGCAAGTAAAAAGCCTGCACGATCTCAGAACCCGCGCGGCGGGCGTGCATACCTTCATCCAGGTCCATATCGAGCTCGATCCCGAGATGGCGCTTTCCGAAGCCCATGCCGTCAGCGACGAAGTGGAACGCGATCTTTGCGCCGCCTTCGCCCGGGCGCAGGTGATCATTCACCAGGACCCCGCAGGGCTGGAACACGTGCCGGAGCCTCCGGCCGCAGTCGGCCGCCTTTAAGCGCATTCCGCAGGCCCGGCGCGTCGGGCCCATGGAGGGTGAAGGACAGGGGTGCTAGTTTCCGTCATGACCGACCCCAAACCCCTGATTGAAGGCAGGCATTCCGAGGAGCGGCGGACGCTGATCCTGAGTGGCGCCTCGCGCGGCATCGGCCATGCCACCGTGAAGCGATTCTCCAGCGCCGGCTGGCGCGTCATTACCTGCTCGCGCCATGCCTTTCCCGAGAATTGTCCGTGGGCGGCGGGCCCGGAAGACCATATCCAGGTGGATTTGTCCGATCCCAAGGACGTCGCATTGGCCGCCGCCGAAATGAAGGCCCGGCTCAAGGACGGCAAGCTCCATGCCCTGGTGAACAATGCCGCCACTTCACCCAAGGGTCCCAATGGGCAAAGGCTGGGGGTGCTGAACACCGATGCCGACGCTTGGCGACATATTTTCGAAGTCAATTTCTTTTCCACCATCTGGCTGGCGCAGGGCTTGAAGGAAGCGCTGGCCAAGGCGCAGGGCGCCATCGTCAACGTGACGTCCATCGCCGGCTCCCGCGTCCATCCCTTCGCGGGCGCGGCCTATGCCACCTCAAAAGCGGCGCTCAACGCGCTTACCCGCGAGATGGCGGCGGACTTCGGGCCATTGGGCGTGCGCGTCAATGCGATCGCGCCGGGCGAGATCAATACCGCGATCCTCTCGCCGGGCACCGACAAGCTGGTAGAGGCAATCCCCTTGCGGCGGCTTGGCGAGCCGCAGGAGGTGGCAAAAGCGATATATTATCTGTGTACAGATCAATCGTCCTACGTGACGGGCGCCGAACTTCACATCAACGGCGGTCAGCACATTTGATGCTCACCATTTGAGCGCCCAGCGCCCGGCGAGGGCGCCGACCGTCGAGGCGGCGGCGATGCCGCTGGTGTACCAGATGAGGATGAATGGGGCGGTATATTCCACGCAATGGAACGCGTAGACGCTGGCCCCGGTGGCGCCGCAAAGAAGGCCGGCGGCTGCCCCGGCCAAAGCCAGCCGGGTAGGGGCCAGTTGCCTGACCGCCCAAAACACGGCAAGGAATGCCGGCAGCGAGATGGTGAGGATGTCAAGGGCGCAGACGTCCCAGGAATCTCCCAGGACCAGATGCGTACGGTCCGCTCCCGGAGCCGTCAGTTGCGCAATCGCCAGCATCAGGAGAATGACCACGGGCAAGGCCAGAAAACGTAGCGGCAATTTGATGGATGCACCGGGTCGTCCCAGTCTTTCCACCATCCAAAAGCTCAAGCCCACGAAGCTCAGCGTATAGGCCAATTTCATCCAGAAGGCACTTGCCTCCATGGCCGTCGAGAGGTCGGCACGCAAGCCCATGGCGAGAAGCATCAAAAGAATCGATGCCAGGATTCCGATCCCCAACCCGGCCGCCAGCACCCGGCTTACATAATGGCTGGGGGCGGGCACGAGATCGGCGCTCAGACGGGCCGTCAACTCATCGGTTTTCACTGCCGCTCTCCAATTCCTCGCTCAGCGAGCGGACTGCGCGATGCACCGTCACCTTGATCGCGGTTTCGCTCAGGCCCCTGGCGGCGGCCATTTCGGCTATGGAGCGGCCTTCCAACTTGATGGCGCGGACGAGCTCGCGCTTTTGCCGGGGCAGCTTGGCGAGAAGCTTTTCCACGTCGCGCTTGGCGCTCATGGCATCGGTCGCGACTTGGGCGAAAAGGTCTGCTGCCTCGTCCAGGGGCACGCTGGCGCGGCTCTTGTCGTGCCTCCAGGCGTCAATGAGTTTGTAGCGGGCGATGCCGTGCACCCAGGCGGTCAAGGGCAGGGCCGGGTCGTAGGTGGCGCGTCTGGTATGGATGGCGATCAACGTCTCTTGCACCAAGTCCTCTGCATCCACGCCAGATCTCCTGGCGAAATACGCTCTGAGATGGCCGGTCAATTGGGCCAGGAGCCGGGCGTACGCGGTCTTGTCGCCGCCCAGGGCCGCCAGCATCCATTCGCGGAATTTGCCTTCGGAGGCGATCAATCGGGCTCTCGCACATCATTCGGATGCATGGGCGGGCCGGTTACAACAAGTTTATCCGCCGCCCCTCTGCCATTCTGCCCGATCGGCCCCGCGCGGCGCAAACCTTCATTGAGAATAATTCTTAGCTCGAAGCCCCCGCGGACTCCAGGATGGCCGCCACCGTCTGCTTGCCCTCGGCGCTGGCAAGCCAGGCTTCGGCCTCGTTCAGGCTTCTGAATTGCAAGGGGACCTTATGCGGCTTGTTGCGATGAGGGACCGGGATCAGCACCTCGAAGGTGCCCGCCAAGCGCGTGTCCTTGGTTTCGGCCGCATAGGGCGGAGGGAGCTTGGTTTTTTTCTTTTTCATGGTTGGAGCGGCCGAGATCGGCTTGCGAGCGGGCTTCTATCAGCTTCTTCCGGCGCCTCCAAATGCCTGCCAAATCCGACCCGCTACTCCGGTTCGCGGCTCTTTTTGCGGCCGATCCCCAATTGCTCTCGCCACACCCGCGCGGGAATTTCCTCGACCGCGCCTTCCTTAAGCTGTCCCAACTGGAATGGGCCAAAACCGACGCGGATCAACCGGGCCACCTTCAGGCCCAAACTCTCCATCACCCGTTTTACTTCCCGATTCTTCCCTTCCGTCAGGGAAATCCCGGCCCAGGAATACATGCCTTTACTGCGCTCCAGATCGGCGACGACGGGGCCGAAGCTCACGCCGCCGATCGTCACTCCGCTGGCGAGCTGGTCCAGATCGCCCTGGTTTACCTTCCCAAACAGCCGTACGCGATATTTGCGCACCCATCCCGAGGACGGGATTTCCAGCCTGCGGGCGATCTCCCCGTCGTTGGTCAGGAGAAGCAATCCTTCGGAATTGAAATCCAGCCTTCCCACCGACACCACCCGGCCGAGCACAGCGGGCAGGTTCGCGAAGACGGTGGGGCGGCCTTTTTCGTCGCGATGGCTGGTGATGAGGCCGGAAGGCTTGTGATAGCGCCACAGCCGGGCTGGCCGGGGTTCTTCCAGCGGCTTTCCGTCCACCTGGATTGCGTGGAATTCCGTGACATTGCGGGCGGGGCTGAGAATGGTTTCGCCGTCCAGCATCACTCGGCCCTCGGCGATCAGGCGCTCGGCATCGCGGCGCGAGCAAAGGCCGGAGCGCGCAATCACTTTTGCTATGCGTTCGCCTTCCGGTCTATGGTTGGCCAAATCTTTTCCCTTTCGGCAATGACCGACGATGAAGCCATAGCATTGGCGCTTGCCGAAGCGGAAGCGTGCACCGCCCGCGGCGAAGTGCCGGTGGGTGCGGTGCTGGTTTCCGCGCAAGGCACGCTTATCGCGCGCCAGGGCAATCGCACCCTGGAGCTTTGCGACCCGACCGCCCATGCGGAGGTGCTGGCCCTGCGGGCGGGGGCGAAGGCTCTGGGAAATGCGAGGTTGCCGGGTACCAGCCTGTTCGTCTCGCTGGAGCCTTGCGCCATGTGCGCGGGGGCGGTCGCGTTGGCGCGCGTGGCCCGGCTGGTGTTTGCGGCCGAGGACCCCAAGGGCGGCGCCATCATCCACGGTCCGCGTTTCTTTGAGCAACGCACCTGCCATCACCGGCCGGTGGTGGAACGAGCGGGCGATGCGGCTCGGGCGGGGCATATCCTGAAGCAGTTTTTCCAGCTCAGGCGCTAGCCGCTTCATGGAGCCGGTGACCCGCGCCAGTATTTGTCTTGTCGCAGTCCAATCGTGGAAGACCGTTTCACCTGGCCTGAATCTCTAAAACCAACTGAATCTCTAAAACCAACCGGGCGCGTAGCCGGGAAACCCCAGGAGCAGCACTTCGCGCGCCGCGATCAGCCCGATGCCAGCCCCGATCAGGACGTCGCTCAGGAAATGCGCGGTGAGAAGAGCGCGGGTCACGGCCAGGACCGCAGCGAGCGCAAACCAGACCGGCCACATCGCTGTCCAGACGCAGGAGAAAATCACCGCCACGCAGCAGATGGTGAGCGCATGGCCCGAAGGAAAAGAATTGTAATCGAGATTGAAGGACAGCGGCATGAAGCCGTAAAGGCCCATCTCCATGTCGTCGCGGGGACGCCGGCGTCCCAATACCAGCTTGATCACGTGCAACACCGCACTTCCCAAGGTGAGGCTGGCGATAAAGGCGACGCTGTAGGTGATGAGGAGTCCGACCTCGGGACCCATGACGCCGAAGTGGTGCGCCACCGCGGCCGCGACCAGGGCCAGTACCGACGCCGCCAACCAATGACCTGCCTTGGCATAATGGGTGATGCGGTCGAGGAATTGGTGCATCCGCGCGCTCACATGGTCGTAAATGAAATGCGCCGCGGCGCGGTCGATCCAAAGCGCAAGCGCGCCCAGGACGATCAAGCCGAACCCGGTTAAAGCCAGCATGGCGCTTGGTTGCTATGGCGCAGGGCGCAAAGTCAAGCGGAGCGGCCGACCGCGGGCCGGCCAATGTCCTTGCGGAAGAAGCAGTCCTGCCAATGAATGAGGGAAACCGCCCGATAGGCGCGCGCCCGGGCCTCCGCCGCATCCTTCCCGGTGGCAGTCACGTCCAGAACCCGCCCGCCGATGGCCAGAATTTTGCCGCCGCGGGCTTCGGTTCCGGCATGGAAAATCGTGATCCCGGGAAGCGAAGCGGCCGCTTCGAGGCCGGAGATTTCCTGGCCCTTTTCATAAGGTCCCGGATAGTCTTTGGACGCCATCACCACGGTCAAGGCGGTTTCATCGCGCCAGCGCAGGTCGAAACCAGACAGCACGCCGTCGCGCGCCGCGAGAATGGCGGTCAAGAGGTCGCCCTTGAGACGGGGCATCAGCACTTGTGCTTCGGGGTCGCCGAAGCGGCAATTATATTCGACCAGCTTGGGACCGGCTGGCGTGATCATCATACCCAGATAGATCACGCCCATGTAGGAA
>JBOHKF010000409.1:0-4389 GCA_050729015.1 Rhizomicrobium sp.
GTTTGCGGCCCCACCATGTGCTCCATCGCGGCGATGAATTCCTGGGCGAGACGGCCATGGGTGACGAGTACCAATCCGAGCATCGAAGAATCCGTTTGGGGAGGGGAAAATAGGCCGGAACCTCACCAAGGCAAGGCTTATTTCCGAGGATGGGGGGAGACCGAGTCCTCGTTTCCG
Source organism: Rhizomicrobium sp. (assembly GCA_050729015.1). GTDB lineage: Bacteria > Pseudomonadota > Alphaproteobacteria > Micropepsales > Micropepsaceae > Rhizomicrobium. The sequence goes on from JBOHKF010000409.1 coordinate 178, forward strand.
ATCAAGCCCTTGGCAAGAGCCTTGAGGGCGAGGCGAATGCGCGCGGGCGCCGATGCCGCCAGGCCGTCAAGCGAGATGAGCGCCACCGCCCCGGCCGGTCCGAGGCCCGGGGGCGGCACATAGAAGGCCGGTTCGGGGAGCCGGGTTGTCGGGGCTCCCACCCGAACTGCCAGCGCCAAAGCGGTGTCCCCGCGAAAGGGTTGCCTTACGATGCCCAGGCCTCGGACTTCCATCAGTCCGGCGATGGATTTTGGCGACCGCGCGCAAAGCCGCCCGCGCTTTGCATAAAGCTCGGTGCGGTCGTCGGCGACAAGAAGCGCGCCTTCATCGATCAGCCGCAGCGCGAGATCGGACTTGCCCCGGCCGCTCTCCCCCAGCAGCAGAACCCCCTTGCCGCGTAACGAGACGCAACTGGCGTGGATGTTCATGACCGTCATGGATCGACCACCGGCAGCTCGACCACGAAGCGCGCCCCGCCGCTCTGCTCTCCCGGCTTGGTCGGGGGGCGGTTCTCCGCCCAGACGCGTCCTCCCGCATTTTGGGTGATCTGGCGCGCGATGGAGAGGCCGAGTCCGGAATTCTTGCCGAAAGGACCGCCCGGTCGCTCGGTGTAGAATCGCGCGAAGATCGATTCGAGATTTTCCGGCGGTATGCCCCGGCCGGAATCCTCCACGGTAACGCGGGCGAAGGCATGATGCCGGCGCGCGGCGATGGCGATCGCGCAACCCTTGGGGCTGAAGGAGATGGCGTTGTCGATCAGGTTGCGCAGCACCTGGCCCAGCCTTTCGTCATGGCCCATCACCTTGGTGCCGGAAGGCATCGCGTCTTTCAGGGTGATGGCGACATCTTTTCCCCGCTCGGTCACTTCATAGACTTCGACGATGGTCTTCAGGAGATGGGAAAGGTCGATTTCGGTATGACTTTCTCGCGACAATTCTGCATCCAGCCGGGAGGCGTCGGAAATGTCGGTGATCAGCCGGTTGATGCGCTTGACGTCGGCGCGCACCAAGGTCAGCAGCCGCTGCTGGGCATCCTCGTCCGGCGCGCGGACCAGCATTTCCACGGCGGATGCCAGGGAGGTGAGGGGATTCTTGAGTTCGTGCGCCACGTCCGCGGCAAAGCGCTCGATGGCGCCAATGCGGTTGTAGAGGGCTGACGTCATTTCCTTCAGACTGTCGGCGAGATCGCCGATCTCGTCATTTCGCTCGGGAAAGTTCGGGATGGCGTCGCGCCCGGAGGCTCGCCCTTGGCGCACCAGGTCGGCCGCGGCCGCCAGCCGGCGCACCGGTTCGGCGATGGTGCCGGAAAGATAAAGCGAGGAAAGCAGCATCACCGAAAAAGCGACAAGGATCACCTCGAACAGGGTGAAGCGCTCCTGCCGCAAGATGTCATCGATGTCGCCGCCCTCGGTGGTGACGAACAACTCGCCGTAAATGGCCCGGAAGCGCTGGATGGGAACAGCCACGGACAGGACCAGCTTGTTCTGCTCGTCCACCCGCTCGGCGCTGGATGTCTCGCCCAGCATGGCGTCATCGACCTCCTGGTAGACGCGCCCGTCGTCGCCGCCTTCCGAATAGGAAGGAAGCTGGGTGAAAGGACGCACCCCCATCACGGTGTCATAGACACGTCCCCACCAGGCTTTGAAACGGTCCCAGCGGTCCAAGGGCGGCAGCGGCGCCACCTCGACCACATTGCGGGCGAGAAGCAGGCGCGTGTCCACAATCAGATGGCCGTCGGGAAGATAAAGGCGCGCCCGCAGTCTTGTCGGCGCGACAAGCTGGCGAAGCAGCGGCTCGGCCGCGTCGACATCCAGGGTGTGGGAGGAGGGGTCGGTCGCGAACTCGGCAAGCGTGCCGGCGACGATGGCCGCCTGCTCCTGAACGCCGGCGAGGCGTTCCTCCACCAATCCTCGGCCGGAAGACTGGATCCCGATCACGCCCCCGGTGAGAATCAGAAGGGCAAGCGTGTTGAAAGCCAGGATACGCCAGGTGAGGGCGGAAAAATGCGGGAACAACGCTACTCCTTGTAGCGGTAGCCCACGCCGTAAAGCGTCTCGATGGCGTCGAAATCGTCGGCCACCGCCTTGAACTTCTTGCGCAGCCGCTTGATGTGGCTGTCTATGGTGCGATCATCGACATAGACCTGATCGTCATAGGCGGCATCCATCAGGCTGTCGCGGCTTTTGACGAAGCCTGGGCGCTGCGCCAGCGCCTGGAGGATCAGGAATTCGGTGACGGTGAGGCGAACCGGCTTGCCGTCCCAGGTGCATTCGTGACGCTGGGGATCGAGCGCCAGCTTGCCGCGGACCAGCGCCTCCTTGCGCGCCTCGGCAGGGCTCTGTGCGCCCCCCTTGCCTTCGGCGCGCCGCAAGACCGCGCGCACCCGTTCCAGGAGCAGCCGTTGGGAAAAGGGCTTGCGGATATAATCGTCGGCTCCGGCATTGAGCCCCATCAATTCGTCAATCTCCTCGTCCTTGGAGGTCAGGAAGATCACCGGCAGATCGGCGCTCTGGCGCAGCCGCCGCAGGAGCTCGAGCCCGTCCATGCGCGGCATCTTGATGTCCAGGATGGCAAGGTCCGGCGCGACGGTCGTGAGCGCGGTCAGGGCCGCCGCGGGATCGGAAAAGCTGCGCACGTGGTAGCCTTCCTGCTCCAGGAACATGGAGACGGATTCCAGAATGTTCCGGTCATCGTCAACGAGAGCAATATTGGCCATTCGAACCCGTCCATGCCGCGGGAAACCGGAGGGCCGCGCAATGTGCAAATAACACGGCGCTTGTCCCCCGCCAGCCGCCTAGTATAAGCCCTTGACCGACAAAGCAAAGCCTCCTGGAACCTCGGTGAATCAACCGGTGCCTTTCGAGCCGCGCCGCTTCAAAGGCACCGTCCCCTACTATGGGCCCTATCGTCTTGGCTATCCCGAACGCCTGATCCGGCGCCTGGTTGCGCTTCTGGGACTTAAGCCCGGCGATGCGGTCCTGGATTTGGGTTCCGGCCCGGGTTCGCTGGCGGTGCCATTCGCGAGGGCCGGAATGGAGGTCACTGCGGCCGATCCTGAGCCGGACATGCTGGCCCAAGCTCGGCAAGCGGCCGAAGCCGCCTCGGTCACGCTGACGCTATGGCGAGGCGGCTCCTATGATTTGACGGAGATCATGGGACCCTATCGCCTGGCCGTGATCGGGCGCGCCTTCCATTGGATGGACCGGCCGGCGACGCTTGCGATGCTGGACCGGATCGTGACGCGCCATGGCGCAATCGCCCTGTTTCACGACCACCATCCCACGCTCGCCGAGAATGCGTGGTTCAAGATCCTCTGCAAGGTGGGAGATCGCTATGGCCGCGCCTCACCTGGCCATGACGCAGAGCGAAAGAAATTGGGCCATCGCCGCTATGAGCCGTTTCTTTATCAATCGGTTTTCACCCAGATTGAAAGCCTCAGCGTCACCGTCAACAAGCCCATCACGGAGGACGAGATCGTGGGCCGTGCCTTTTCCCAGTCCACCACCTCTCCGGAAAGGCTGGACACGCGGGTTGGTTTGTTCGAGCGCGATCTGCGCCAGGCTTTGCGGATTCTTTCTCCGACCGGCCGGTTCACCGAAATCGCCGAAATGGTGGCGGTGGTCGCGAGGCGGGCGGAATGAGGGGGCTTTACGAAAAATTTGGCCACGGCAAAATTTACGACCTCCTGGCTGGACTGCCTTTGATGCTGTGGTTCGGCTATGGCGTGGTGAAGCTCCGGCCCAATCTCGTCCAGGATGCCCGCGACCTCCTGGCCTCGCCCGGCAACCTCCTCTTCGGTCTTCGCTTCTTCGCCCTTTTCGCCAGTGCGCTCTTCAATCTTCTTCTGATCTATCTGGTGGTGGTGCGCACGCCTCCGATCCGACGATCGCGAGGCATCGCTCCGCGGCTCGCGGCCCTTGCCGGCACCTATCTTGGGGTGGGGATCCTTTATTTGGGTCCGGTCGCGCTTTCCCTTGCCTGGCAGGGGGCGGCCGCTTGTCTGGTCTTCGCGGGAAGTCTGGGTTCCGCCATCGTGCTGGCCCGGTTGGGCAGGGCCTTCGCCATCATGCCGGAAGCGCGTCTTCTGGTGACCAAAGGGCCATATGCCTACGCGCGCCATCCTCTCTACGCGATGGAATTCGCGACGCTCCTGGGGACGGTGATCCAGTTCCGTGAGCCCTGGGCGGCGTTGCTTGCTCTCGGCGTGGTGGGG
>JBOHKF010000410.1:0-7010 GCA_050729015.1 Rhizomicrobium sp.
CATCCGGGTGACGCCTTCCGCCAATGCCAGCGCTGCGCGTTCCGCCGCATTGAAGTAGGGCGCATCCCGCCACGCCACCACCGTGGCCAGCCGCTCCTCCTTCTCGCCGGCTGCCCGCGCCTGCCGATTGCCCCCGTCCACGCAAGAACTGCAACCGTTGATCTGGCTTACTCTAAGGTGGACCAAGGCATGGGTGGCGGGGGACAGATTCTTCTGGCTGGCCGCATAAAGGGCTTTTATCGGCACCATCGCTTCGGGGGTCACGAGGGCGAGATTCATTCGGGCTTGCATGCCTTGTCTCCTGTTGCATGGGGCCGTCACATCGGCCGGTTCGGTGTCGTCGGGAATGACGGAGAAGATCAAGGAAATGTGACATGGTTCGAAAAAAGCCGCGCGCGGCCGTGAAATCGGGCGACGGCCAAGCGCGGCGCGGAGCGCCTTGGTGGATGGCGGTCTGGGCGTCGTGGTGGCGCCCGCGGGCCGGCTGCTCCTGGCGATGAAGATCAAGGTGAAGAACGGGAAAATCGCCGCGATCAATGCCTTCGCAGACAGGGACCGGCTCGACCGGACAGACTTCGCTCTGCCGCCCGAAATCCCCGGTTGAGTGAGATCACCTGCCGGAGGCGGGCCGCGCATAGCGGTCGAAGATGACCGTCATATCCTTGGGAGCGGCGGCCCGAGCCGCGTAGCCAAAGCTGCCTTCGTCATGCATTTCCCGCGCCGCCGCCATAAACGCGGCCAGAGCCGTGCGGCAGAGCGAGCTTCCCACGCTGATGCGCTTGACCCCGATCTCCGACAATTCTTCGCGAGTCATGGTCACGCCCTGAAGGCCCATTACCACATTCACGGGAGCGTTAAGAGCGCGCACCAAGGTGAGGATTTCCTCGCGGCCGCGGAGTCCTGGGGCATAAAGCACGTCGGCGCCGGCTTCCTCAAAGGCCTTCAGCCGCTTGATGGTGTCATCCAGATGGGGTCTGCCATGAAGATAATTCTCCGCCCGCGCCGTGAGCGTGAATTTGTAGGGAAGAGATCTGGCCGCTTCGACCGCGGCACGGACCCGTTCCACTGCCAGGCTCAGATCATAGATGGGAGCGTCGGGGCGGCCGCTGGCATCCTCTATCGAGCCGCCCACGATGCCGGTGGCGGCCGAAAGACCGATGGTCTTGGCCGCTTCCTCCGGAGCATCGCCAAAGCCGTTCTCCAGATCCGCGCTAACAGGCAGGGCGGTTGCGCCGACGATATCCGCGGCATTGGCGAAAGTCTCTTCGCGGCTCAGGCTTCCGTCCCGCTGGCCGCGCGAAAAGGCATGGCCCATGCTGGTCGTGGCCAGCGCCTCAAAGCCCAGATGGGCGAGAAGGCGCGCCGTTCCCCTGTCCCAAGGGTTGGGAATGATGAACGCGCCCGGTCGCTGGTGGAGCGCGTAAAAGGCCCCCGCCTTGGCTTTGACGCCGGTATCATGGATCATGCTGGCGCGCTCCTTTGGCCGTTCGCCTGGAAATGCGAACCAATGCGTCAATACCCTTTTCTTGTAGTGGATGCACTTGCCGGGGGGATGTTGTTTTCGCGGCCGGCGCACTCCTTATGGCATGGGACTTTATCGGGCCGCTTTATCCAAATCTGGCAAAGAAAATGCGGCTTATTTCGTCGCGGACGCCGGCGGAGCAGCCAGCCGAGTGAGAGGGCAGGGCTCTCGCGCCCCGCCGTGCCAACGGTTCATCGCGTTCGTCTTCGCACGTCCTCGAACAAGCGGAGTCATCGACAAGCAGGGACCGGCCGCTTTGCGCGCGGCGCATTTTCCGATACCAGGATGCTTTGGTGATCCCACCAGGCCTGCCGCGATCATGCATAGCCGTTGTACAACCCTCTTTGCCGTCGCACCGATGATGGAGTGGACGGATTCCCACTGCCGGGTGCTGCACCGGCTCTTGACCCGCCGCGCCCTGCTCTACACCGAAATGGTGAGCGCCGATGCCATCCTTCATGGCTGCGCGAAACGCCTTCTGGCTTTCGATCCGACCGAACATCCCGTGGCGCTGCAACTGGGCGGCGCCGAGCCCGGCCGGCTGGCCTTGGCCGCCAGGATTGCCCAGGATTTCGGCTATGATGAGATCAATCTCAATGTGGGCTGCCCGTCCGATCGGGTGCAGTCGGGCCGGTTCGGCGCCTCTTTGATGAGGGAGCCGGCATTGGTCGGAGAATGCGTGGGCGCGATACGGCAGGCGGTCGCGATCCCCGTCACCGTCAAATGCCGGCTGGGCGTGGACGAGCAGGATCCAGAGCGCGCCTTGCGGGAGCTGATCGCGGCCTCAGCCGCAGCGGGGGTCCGCCGCTTTGCCGTGCATGCGCGCAAAGCGTGGCTGAAAGGTCTGTCGCCCAAGGAAAACCGCGAAATCCCGCCGCTGGATTACTCTCTGGTTTACGCCATCAAGAAGGAGAATCCCGAGCTTGTCATCCTTCTCAACGGCGGGATCCGGACTTTGGACGAGGCCGCGGCTCATCTGGTGCAGGTGGATGGTGTGATGCTGGGCCGCGCCGCCTATCGGCATCCCATGCTCCTGGCCGGGATCGACGCGCGATTTTTTGGCGAAGCTCCGTGCGACCTCGACGCCGTTCTCGCCGAATGGCGCCGCTATGTCGGGGGCAAGCTCAAGGACGGCGTGCGCCTCGCCGCGATGACCCGGCATATGCTGGGCCTGTTCCATGCAACGCCGGGGGCGCGCCTTTTCCGCCGACATTTGAGCGAGCACGCAGTCGGCGAAGGCGCGGGCCTCGAGGTGCTGGATCACGCCCTCGCATTCCTTTCGCCGCGGCGCCAGGCTGCCTGACACCCCTCTTATTTCGCCGCGATCAAGGCGTCGAGAAGCGCGGGCGTTCCCGGGTTGCGCTCCAGATGCGGATAGCGCAGACCACCGTAATAGGGAATGGAGACCGTGCGATAGGCGGCGTTGCGCTTGACCAGGAGCGCGATCGGCGTGCGGGCGGTCTTGGCGTCGGTGACGGCCTGCTTCAAGACATCGGCACTGTAATCGTCGCCATTGACGGCGGTGATCTGGGTTCCAAGCGTGAGGCCGGCCTTGAACGCGGGACCGCCCCACCACACGTCGGTAATGGTTCCCTTGCTGTCCACCACCACCCCCAGAGAATAGGCGAAGCTGTCATGCTTGCGCAGCGAGTCTTCGGAGACGTCACGCCGGGAGGGCGTGTCGGTATAGATCAGGCGGTAGCCGCCGCGAGTGATCCCGTCCAGAGGCGGCTTGGGCGCGAGCGCCAGATGGGCATGGAGGAAACCCGCCCAATCGTAAGGCATGACCCGGTTCAAAGCCTTCACCACGTCATCGAAGGTGTAGGTGACGGTGACGAAGCTGCCATCGTCAATGGCAAAAAATTCTCTCGCGAAATCGTCCATGGATTTCCGGCCGTTGGTCCGCTGCCGGATGAGCGTATCTGCGTCCAGCCACAACAGGAGCCCCTCATTGTAGTAGTCCTCGCTGCGCTGGTAGCTGCGCCAGGGAAGCGGCGCGCGGTTGGCGATGATGGGATCCAAAGTGGTATCTTCCAGAGGTCTCCACGCACGCCCGGCGCTGTTGGCGTAATAGGCCGCCACGTCGGCATAGGCATCGAGCGCCTGCTGCTTGCTCCAAAGGCCGGAGCGTGCTGCCAGCACGAAACCCCAGAACTGGGTCTGACCTTCATAGACCCACAACCGGCTGCCCCGCATCGGCACATTGTAGTTGGGAGTCCAGAGATCGGCGGGGCGGCGGAATTTGCCATTCCAGGAATGGGTATATTCATGGGCAAGAAGATCGCGGCCGGCGCCGGTCTTGTCCCATTGGGTGAAATATTTTCCGGTGGTGACGTCTTCGCTCGACCGGTGGTGCTCGAGCCCCTCCCCGCCCACATGCGCCGACAGGCCCAGCAGAAAATCATAATGATCGTAGTGTTGCGAACCGTAGAGCTTGTATGCCTGCTGGACCAGCGCCTTGTGGGCGGCAATTTCCGGCGGCGTGAATTTCAACTCGTCGGGCTTGTCCGCCGCGATGTCAAGATGCACCGGGACTTTGGCGCCGGGATCGAGGTCGACGCGGGAGAAATACCTTCCCGCCAGCACCGGCGAATCCACAAGAGTATTGAGGGTGGTGGTCTTGAACCGGCCATCGCCTGCGGATTCCAGCGCCGTTCCCATCTGCCAGCCGACGGGCAGCTTCAGCGAGGCGGAAACCGGGATGCGGCGGGAAAAATAGCCGGCCGGATAGAGCACCACGGCGTTCCATTCGAGATCGAGAATGGCATCGGTGAACACCACCCGGCCTTCATTGGACTGGACCGGCGAAAGATATTGGAAATCCGCCGTCACCGCCCGCGCGCCGTTGGGCACCTCAAGATGGAAGGCAAAGACATCCACCCGGTCGCGCCTCCAGACGAGAAGCGCGCTGCCAGCGTGGAAGGTGAGGCCGGCCAGCTTGTCTATGGGCCCGTTGGGGGCATGATTGCCGGGAAGCCAGCGCGGATAAAGCAGTATCAGTTGACCGGGCCTGGCGACCGGGATCACTTCATGCACCCGCACCATCGCCTGCCGGGGCTCGCTCGCATCAACGGAAAGCTGGATGGTGCCGCTGGGATAGGGAATGTCCTGGGGCGCGGGAATAGGCGGCGGCAGGGGCGTGGGCGTGGGGCCTTGATAATTGGCCGAGGTCTGAGCGCCCGCCGAACCGGCCAGCAGCGAAAACAGGATGATGGGAATGAGCCGCCGCATGAGACCCCCCGCGCCCTTGAACGAGGATGCAACCTATGCCAGTCCCCGGCCTCCGCCAAGGGCGGCGCTAAATCTTCTGGTCGTAGGCGCCGACCTCAGGGTAACTGGAAAGCCGTGCGTCGATGTCGCCGAACATGGCGCGCATATTGGCTTCCGAGACGGGACTCTCCACCACCACCACCAGGGACGGCTTGTTGGAGGAGGCACGCACCAGTCCCCACGTCCCGTCGCTCAAGGTGACGCGCACGCCATTGACAGTGGTCACGCTTGCGATGTTCCGGCCGAGAAGCCTGTCCCCTCGCGCCTTGAGTGCCCCATACTCTTTCACCAAAGCCGCCACCACCGCGTACTTCCTGTCGTCGGGACAATAAGGCGCCATCGTGGGGGAGCCAAAGGTTTTGGGGAGCCCGTCATAAAGGGCTGAAAGGCTCTTACCACCCGCGCGGTCCAACATTTGGAGCACCTGGATGCCGGCCACGATGGCGTCATCATAGCCGTGGCCGATGGGCGGGTTGAAAAAGAAATGACCGGACTTCTCGAATCCCGCCAGCGCCTGAAGTTCCGCGGTGCGACGCTTGATGTAGGAGTGGCCCGTTTTCCAGTAATCCGTCCTGGCGCCCTGCGCTTGCAGAACGGGATCTGTGAGATAGAGGCCGGTGGATTTCACATCCACCACAAACTCGGCATTCGGATGCGCAGCCGAAAGATCGCGCGCCAGCAATACTCCGATCTTGTCGGCAAAAATCTCCCGGCCCCTGTCGTCGACCACGCCGCAGCGGTCGCCATCGCCGTCGAAGCCCAGGCAAAGCTCGGCCCCTTCCCGCTTCACCGCCTCGCTCATGGCATGCAGCATGTGCAGATCTTCGGGGTTGGGATTGTATCTGGGAAAGGTAAAGTCGAGCTCGGTGTCCATGCCGATTACCTGCGCGCCAATGCGGCTGAGGGCCTCGGGCGCAAAGGCGCCCGCCGTGCCGTTGCCGCAAGCGGCGATCACCTTGATGGGCCGCGACAGTTTGCAACCCTTGGTGACGCTTGCGAGATAGGTTTCGCGCATGTTGGCGACTTGGACATAAGCGCCGCCCGGACGTTCCTCGCCCTTGCCTTCGAGCACGATTGCCTTGACGGCGTTGATCTCGTCCGGGCCGAAGGTGAGCGGCCGCTCGGCGCCCATCTTGACGCCGGTCCAGCCATTCTCGTTATGGCTGGCAGTGACCAAGGCGACGGCCGGGCAGTCGAGAGCGAATTGCGCAAAATAGGCGATTGGAGAGAGCGCAAGGCCGATGTCGTGCACTTCGCAACCGGCCCGCATCAAGCCCAGCATCAAAGCCTGCTTGATCGACAGGGAGTAGGAGCGAAAGTCATGGCCCGTCACCACCCTGGGTCTGGTTCCCAAAGAGCCCCATAAATACGTGCCGAGACCCAATCCCAAGGCCTCCACGCCAAGAAGATTGATCTCCTTGCCGAAAAGCCAGCGGGCATCATATTCGCGGAAGCCGTTGGCGGTCACCAAAGGCATATTCTCGTACTCGGCCGTATTGGGCCTTAGATCGGAGCGAGGCTTGACCATGAAGACCTTGAAATTCCGTGCGCTACTCTTAGCTTCGGCGACTGGCGATGTCTAATGACGGTCAACCGGGGTCATGCGGCCCCAGGCTACCGTCGCGGCGTTCAAAGCGCGGGTTGGAAATATCGTAGGTGTCGTAGCCGCAGTGCGGACAAGGCTGGACCAGGGCCCCCCTGGACATGCGGATGATCTGGTGGCAGCGCTCGCAGCGATAATCGGCACTGTCGCGCACCGTCTCGCCCACCTTCTCGCTCATCTGGGGCCTCGGGGAGGACTCTCAGCACCAACGCGAGGGAGGAGGCTCCGTTCCGGGAGCAAAAATGTTTCGTGAGAACCCGCGAACCAGGAACTCAGGGCCTCGCCCGATCTCTCTTCAGCCGCAGGGCCAGGCCGGCCGTGATTTTTCGCCGCTCCGCCTCCGAGAATTCCGACCAATGCGTGATTTCTTCCAGGGTTCGTCCGCAGCCGGAGCAAAATCCCTTGCCCGGTTCATAGGTGCAGATTTTCACGCAAGGACTTTCGATTTCCATCGGCCCGAATCTCCCTTCCGGAACTTCCACGGCAATCGGCGCACAGGAAACTGCACATCCGTTCTGCCCACCATCTCCCGCCGGGCGCAAGGAACCTCGATTTCGCCATGGCGTGGATCGGGCGCCCCCCAGGGGCGCCAGCCAATGGGCGCTGTGGGCCGCC
>JBOHKF010000411.1:0-3122 GCA_050729015.1 Rhizomicrobium sp.
CATAGACCAGGCCCGGCACGTGATTGTCGCGCATGAACTGCGTGAAGATGGGATCGAGCTTTGGTCCGACGGCCTTGACGCGGCTCGCGAGCCCCGGACCGGCCGGGTCGGCCACGGCGTCGGCAGAGACCAGAACCGCCGCCGCGAGCAAGCCCGCCGCCAAGCCCGCCGCCAAGGCCGGCGCCAAGGCCGCCGCAAGTGTGAGTCCAAGACGCATCGCTCCCCCTTTTGCAGGGCGCCATCAACGCCTAGCAGGAATCGCGCCACTCTTCCAGAAAGATACGAAGTTCGATTCACGAAAGGCCCCGTCCGAAGTTGACCAGGGGCGCGAGCGACGACGGGATCGCCCGGTTTTGGTCGCGTTCGCCGCCGACGATTTCCGGCATTTGTATTCCAGCCGAGGCGGCATAGGTTGCCACCCGCAAGCGGGGTCCTTGCATGCGATTGCCGGATGGAGAATTTCGCGTTGGCTTGATCGGCTTTGGCCTGGGCGGAGCCCTCTTCCATGCGCCCCTGATACGAGCGGCCTCAAGCTGACCAAGGTGGTGACGGCGGACAGCGAGCGCCGTGCCCAGGCGATGAGCGAGATTGCGGATGTCGAAGTGCTGGCAAGCGCCGATGCGCTCTGGACCAGATCGTCCGAACTCGATCTGGTGGTGATCTCGACTCCCAATCGGACCCATGTGCCTCTGGCGCTTGCGGGTCTCGACGCGGGAATTTCCGTGGTGCTCGACAAGCCTTTCGCGCCCACGGCCGCACAAGCGCGGGAGGTGATTCAAAAAGCCCGTGGGAAACATCTTCTGCTCAGCGCCTATCATGTGAGGCGCTGGGACAGCGAATGCCTGACGTTGCGAAAGCTCTTGGAGAAAGGCGCGCTGGGCCGTGTGCTACGCTTTGAATCGCGCCTCGAGCGCTGGCGGCCCAGGCCGAAGGGAAGCTGGAAGGAAAGGGGCGTCAAGGAGGCGGCGGGCGGACTCCTCTATGACATCGGCAGCCATTTGATCGACCAGGCGCTTTTTCTGTTCGGGCCGGTGCGCGACGTCTATGCCGAACTGGATCGTCATCACGACGGGGTCGAAAGCGATGACGATGTGTTCGTGGCGCTCCGCCATGAAAACGGGGTGCGATCGCATCTCTGGGCCAGCGTTCTTGCCGCCCAGCCCGGGCCGCGGATGCGGGTGATGGGCATGGACGCTTCGTTCGTGAAACGGACGGGCGATGTTCAGGAATCTCAACTTCGGGCGGGCATGCGCCCAGGTGCGCGGGGTGGGGGCGAAGAGCCTCATGCGTGCTGGGGCGTCTTGAGCGACGGCTCTGAGACCGAATCGGTCAAGAGCGAGAGGGGCGCCTATCAGGAATTCTATGCCGCAATGGTGAGGGCTTTGGACTCCGGCGCGCCACCTCCGGTCGATCCCGAGGACGCGGCCAAAGGCCTTGAGGTTGTCGAGGCGGCGCCGCGCTCGGCGAAAGAACGAACGGTGGTTCGCCTCAACTACGCTTGACCTCCGATCCAAGTTTCCTTCGCCTTCAGGTCGTCATCGGTTACCACGAAATCGGCACGAAAGCCGGGTGCGATCTGGCCGAGCCGGCTCGAAAGTCCCAGGAAGCAAGCGGGCACCCGGCTCGCCATCGCCACCGCTTGCATGAGCGGCAGCCCCAGTATGTCGCGGGCGTTGCGCACCGCCCGGCTCATATCCAGGGTCGAGCCGGCGAGCGTGCCGTTCTCATCCACCCAGACGCCGTCCTTGATCGCAATGAGGGCACCCTGGAAATGAAAGCTGGTAAGTGGCGTGCCGATGCCGGCCAGGGCGTCGGTCACCAACATGAAGCGCTCGAAGGACTTGCATTTGAACGCGAGTTTGAGCACGTCGGGATGAACATGCTTGCCGTCCGCGATGATGCCGCAATAGCTCGAAGAATCGGACAGCGCCGCCCCCACCACGCCAGGCTCGCGCGCCGTCAAAGGCGACATGGCGTTGAAGAGATGGGTGAAACCTGTGATGCCGGCATCGAGCGCCATGCGCATCGTCTGGTAGTCGGCATTGGTGTGGCCCGCGGCCACGATCACGCCCGCCCGCCTGAGCCTGGCGATTGTGTCGGGTGTGGTTCTCTCGGGCGCCAGCGTCACCAGTGTCTTGCCATTCTTGAGCGACGCCAGCAATGCCAGGGCTTTGTCATCCAGGATGCGGAATTTTCCTGCGTCATGCACGCCCTTGCGCGCCGGGTTGAGAAAGGGTCCCTCGATATGGATGCCCAAAACACCTGGCACCCCTTCGGCATGGCAGCGGCCACTGCCTGCATCGCATGCCGGACGCACCGCGCCGGAGGGCGCCAAGACCATTGCGGCCATGGTCGCCCGCGCCGCGGACCGGCTGGAAATCCTGGGCGGAAGCGGCCTCAATCCGTAGAATGCCGCGGACTTCGTGCGAAAGACCGGGGTGACGGCAGTGCATGGGTCATTCGGCGTGAGCCCAGGGCAACCGGATGAAACGTTGGTGCGTTTCGGTTTCACGACAGGCCGCGACCGCCAAACCAGCCTGGAAGCGGTCCAGCGCCTGCGCGCGGCCCTCGACCGGTTGCTCTAATCGCACGGCGCGCCGTGGCAGCCGATGGTTGCCGCGAGTGAGAGTTCGAAGGCACTGCCAGGATAGCGGGCGCGCAGGCGCTTGTCGGCCGCTTCCGCGCGCCGCACGCATTGCGCGAAGACATTGCCAACTACTTGCCATCCGTCGCGGATGCTCCGGCCGCCATGAACGGGATAGACGTGATAGATCTTGGAGGCGACAAAGCATTGGTCGGCTTGCGCGGGCGAAGAAAGGAGGGCCGCGGCAACGAAGGGCAGGAAAGGTCGCAACCAAAGTCGCGTCATCTGCGGGACCTCGAAAATTTTCTCATCCGAAGGTGAAAGAATAGGCCTCGACCCCGGAATCGAGAAATTCGATGCGGAATGTCTGGTCGCGTACCCCGTCGCGCTGGCGGATCAACTGATAGAGCCGCTCCCCCGTGACCTGCCCATCGCCATTGGCATCGGTGTCCATCCCATGCGCGTCACCGGGGGGCTTGCCGTCGAGTGTTACCTTGAAGCGGATGGGCTTGCCGCTGTTGCCTGGGCCCAGAACCAG
>JBOHKF010000412.1:0-5402 GCA_050729015.1 Rhizomicrobium sp.
ACCCGGCCCGCGAATCTTGAAATCAGTCTCGGCAATGCGAAATCCATCGTTGGTTTCGGCCAGAACGCGGAGCCGCTCTGCCGCGGTTTCACTCGGAAGGCCGCCCTCGAGCAGCAGGCAATAGGACCTGCCTTGGCCGCGCCCAATCCGCCCCCGCAGTTGGTGCAACTGCGCAAGGCCGAAGCGCTCCGCATGCTCGACCACCATGATGGTTGCTGCCGGCACATCCACGCCTACCTCGATCACCGTGGTGGCCACCAAAAGGCCGGTGTCGCCTTTTCCAAAGGCGGCCATGGCGGCGTCACGTTCCAGGGCCTTCATCCGGCCATGGATCAAACCGACCTGGCCGGCAAGCGTCTTTCCCAGCATTTGGGCGCGCTCTCGGGCCGCGGCGAGATCGCTTGCCTCGGATTCCTCCACGGAGGGACAGACCCAATAGGCTTGTTCGCCATGATCGAGCGCCCGCTTCAGGCGGGCGATCACCTCATCGAGGCGCCCGGCGGGGATCACCCGCGTCGCCACCGGTTTGCGTCCGGGCGGCCGCCCTTCGATGCGTGAGACATCCATGTCGCCATAAGCGGTCAGCGCAAGGGTGCGGGGAATAGGGGTCGCGGTCATCACCAGAACGTCGGCGGGCTTGCCCTTGCCTTGAAGTTGCATGCGCTGATGGACCCCAAAGCGGTGCTGCTCATCGACCACCACCAAGCCAAGATCGCGGAAGCTCACCTCTTGGGAAAAGAGCGCATGGGTTCCGACGAGGATGTCCACGTCGCCCGAGGCCAGCCGTGCCAGGGTCTGGGCACGCTCGCGACCCCGTTCGCGCCCGGTAAGCGCCATGAGCCGCACACCCGCCGGATGGGCATAGGGCGCCAACGTCTCCAGGTGCTGGCGCACCAGAAGGTCCGTGGGCGCCATCAGAGCGCCTTGGAGCCCGGCTTCCACAGCGTCCAGGAGGGCCAGGAAGGCGACAATGGTCTTACCCGATCCCACATCGCCCTGAAGCAGGCGCAGCATCCGCCGCTCTGCCGCCATGTCGGCCTCGATCTCCGATAGCGCCTGCTTCTGGCCTCGGGTCAGCGAGAAGGGAAGCGCCCTCACCGCGCCTGCTTTCAATTTCCCCGGTGCCACCAGCCTTCGTCCCGCAGGGGTCTTCAGCCGGGCGCGGGTCAAGAGCAGAGCCAACTGGTTGGCCAAAAGCTCGTCATAGGCAAGCCGCCGGCGCACCAGACAGTCGCTGCCGAGATCGGCGGCCTGGCGGGGCGCGTGCGCCGACCGGAGCGCCACGTTGAAGGACGGATAATGCTGGTGCTGAAGAAAACTCCTGTCCTGCCACTCGGCCAGTTGCGGTAACCGTTCCAGCGCGGCTTTGACCGCCTTCGCCATGGTTCTGGTAGCCAGTCCTTCGGTCAATCCATAGATTGCTTCGTTGACGGGAAGCGAGCCCGCGTCTTCCGGCGCCACCGCGAAATCGGGATGTGGCATGGTAAGCCGGTCCTTGAAGCTCTCAATTCGCCCCGACACCAGCCGGCGCGACCCGGCCGGCAAGATCCCAGCGAGATATTTCGGGTCGCCGCGAAAGAAGACCAGTTCCACAACGCCGGTCCCGTCGCTTACCCGCACTTTGTAGGGCTGGCTCCGAACGCGCGGTGGCAGGTGCTCGAGCACGCTCACTTCCAGGGTGGCGATGCGCCCCGGCTCGGCTTCGCTAACCCGGGGCCGGTAGGAGCGATCGGTCACGCCCACCGGCAGATTGAAAAGAAGATCCACAATTTTCGGCCCCGCCACTTTGGCGATGAGTCTCTCCAGCTTCGGCCCGACGCCGGACAAGGTATGGATCTCGGCAAACAGCGGGAACAGAATCGCGGGCCGCATGGAAGAAAGATTATGGGGTCGCTTCTTCGGCCGCCACCAAACTTGTTCCGGCCGGGGGACGCCAGTATATCCCAGGGAATGGACACGAACGAGCAAGGTGGCTCCTCGGAGAACCGCCGCAAACGCCTGTTGTTTCGCGCCCAGCGGCGAGGCTTCAAGGAAGTGGACCTGATTTTTGGCGCTTACGCTGAGGAGGCGCTCGAGCGCCTGGACAAAGAGGCTCTCGATCGCTTCGAAGCCTTGCTCACGGTGCCCGATCAAGACGTCTATGCCTGGCTCAAGGGGGCCGTACCTGTGCCTTCTGAATTCGACAATGAGGTGTTTGCGGGTCTCCAGGCGATTTGCGGCCGCAGAGGATCCCGGTGGAACGCCTAGACTATATCGCCAGGAAGGAAGGCCGGATTGCCGTTTCCGGCGCGCCCTCCGGTTATGACGCATGGCTCGCCGTCCAGTCCGCACGCCGAAGCCAAGGTCCGGTCCTGGCCGTGCTGAGCGACGAGGGGCAAGTGGATGGGTTTGTCGCGGCGGCTGAATTTTTCGCACCCAGTCTGACGCTCCTGCCGTTTCCCGCCTGGGATTGCCTTCCCTATGACCGGGTTTCGCCCAAACCAGACGTTGAAAGCGCCCGTCTTGCGACTTTGGCCGCTCTCGCCAAGGGCATCGCCGGGCCGGCGCTGATCGTTGCCAGCGTGCCTGCGGTCCTTCAGCGCGTGCCGCCAAAGACAGCGATCGTCAAGGCGAGCTTCAACGCCGCCGCCGGCGAGGACGTGGACCGTGCGGCTTTGGTCGCGTTCCTCTCGGACAATGGCTATGCGCGGGCGGGCACGGTGCGCGATCCCGGCGATTTCGCGCTGCGCGGCGGCATTGTGGATCTGTGGCCGCCGGGCACCGAGCAGCCGCTGCGCCTGGATTTTTTTGGCGAGACCTTGGAGGGCATCCGGCAATTCGATCCCCAAAGCCAGTTGTCGAGCGAGCAAGGCGAACGGATAAGTTTGCTTCCGGCCGGCGAAGCGCCCTTGAACGAGGTGGCCATCCGTCGCTTTCGCGCAGGCTATGTCGCTTCTTTCGGCCCCTCCGGCGACGATCCGCTTTATGAAAGTGTCAGCGCCGGCCGCAAGGCCCAGGGAATGGAGCATTGGCTGCCGCTCTTTTATGAACGGCTGGACACGCTGTTCGATTACCTGCCGCGATCCCTCGTCATTTTGGGCAACCAGGTGGAAGAGGCCAAGGCGGCGCGGCTCGAACTGATTTCCGACTGCTACGAGACACGCGAGCGGTTCCGCCGCCAGGAGATGGAAGGCAAGGCCGAAGGTCGAAGCGACAGGAAAATTCCCGTCCTGCCTTACAAGCCCCTGACGCCCGATGCGCTCTATCTGGACGACCGGGAGTGGAAAGACGCGCTCCATCGCCATCCTGTCCGCGCGCTCAATCCCTTTCAGGTGCCGCCGAGCATGGCCAGCGTGGATGCAGGCGGCCGCCAGGGCCGCGACTTCGCGCCGGAAAGAGCGGCCGGCAATCAGAATGTGTTCGAAGCAGCCGTGGTCCATATTCAGGCGCTGATCCGAGCGGGCCGGCGCGTCCTGATGGCAAGCTGGACGGAAGGGTCGGCCGAGCGCATGGGGGGTGTCCTCGCCGATCACGGGATTGCCGCCATCCGCCGCGTCGAGAATTGGCCCGAAGCGTTGACGCTCGATCCGTCAGCGGTGGCGATCGCCCGTCTTGGCATCGAGCGAGGTTTCGAGGCGCCCGACTTCGCCATAGTCACCGAACAAGATATTCTGGGCGATCGGATGGTGAGGGCGCAATCCCGCCATCGCCGCGCTCAGAATTTTCTTTCCGAGATATCTTCGCTGGCCCCTGGTGACCTGGTCACGCATATCGAGCATGGTGTGGGCCGTTATGTGGGACTCAAGGCGATCGATGCGTTGGGCGCGCCTCATGACTGCCTGGAGATCCAATATGACGGAGGCAAGCTTTTTTTGCCGGTGGAGAATGTCGAACTCTTAACCCGCTATGGCTCCGATGAGGGCGCGGTGCTGGACCGGCTGGGCGGTGTGGCCTGGCAGCAGCGAAAAGCCCGGATGAAGGAGCGGGTGCGGGCGATAGCCGCCGAACTGATCCGGGTGGCTGCGGCCCGCGAATTACGGGCGCTGCCCCCGGTCGAGCCGCCGCACGGCCTGTTTGATGAATTCTGTGCCCGCTTTCCGTATCAGGAAACGGAAGACCAGGAAAAGGCGATTGCCGACACGATTGCCGACCTCGCCCGCGGCCGGCCGATGGATCGGCTGGTCTGCGGCGATGTGGGATTCGGCAAGACCGAAGTGGCATTGCGCGCGGCCTTCGTGGTGGCCATGGCGGGTGAGCAGGTCGCAGTGGTGGTACCCACAACGTTGCTGGCTCGCCAGCATTATCGCGCATTCGCGGAACGGTTTGCGGGCTTTCCGATCAAGGTGCGCCAATTGTCCCGCTTCGTGGATGCAAGGCAGGCTCGTGACGTGAAGGAGGCGTTGGCCGAAGGCACCACCGATATCGTGGTCGGCACCCATGCGCTGTTGTCCGAAAGCGTCAACTTCAAGCGCCTGGGCCTGGTGGTGGTGGACGAGGAGCAGCATTTCGGCGTGACCCACAAAGAGCGACTCAAATCGCTCAAGGCCGATGTTCACGTCCTCACGCTCACCGCCACCCCCATTCCCCGCACCCTGCAGCTGGCGCTTTCCGGCGTGCGCGATCTGTCCCTGATCGCCACGCCGCCGGTCGACCGGCTGGCGGTAAGGACCTTTGTCACGCCCTTCGATTCGCTGGTGGTGCGCGAAGCCCTGTTGCGCGAACATTATCGGGGCGGCCAGAGTTTTTTCGTGGCGCCGCGCATTTCCGATTTGCGGGATGCCGCCGCCTTCCTCAAGGCCACCGTGCCCGAAGTCAAGGTCGCGGTGGCGCACGGCCAGATGAGCGCCGGCCTCCTGGAAGAGGCGATGACCGAATTTTACGAGCGCCGGGTGGATGTCCTGGTCTCCACCAACATCGTGGAATCGGGACTCGACATCCCCACCGCCAACACCATGATCGTCGAGCGGGCCGACATGTTCGGCCTGTCGCAGCTTTACCAGATCCGGGGCCGAATCGGCCGCTCCAAGGCTCGCGCCTACGCCTATTTGACCACGCCATCCGGCAAGAAACTGACGGACAGTGCGACGAGGCGTCTGGAAGTGCTGCAATCTCTGGACCAGTTGGGAGCCGGCTTTTCCGTGGCCAGCCACGACATGGACATCCGCGGCGCGGGCAATCTTCTGGGCGAGGAGCAATCCGGCCATGTGCGCGAAGTGGGCATCGAGCTTTATCAGGAAATGCTGGAAGACGCGGTGGCGCAAATGCGAACCGGCGAGGGCGCCGATCTTCCCGATCAATGGTCGCCGCAGATCAATATTGGCGCCGCCGTTCTGATCCCCGAAGCCTATGTCCCCGATCTCAATGTGCGCATGGCGCTGTATCGCCGGCTTGCAAGCATCGACGATGCGCGCGATATCGAAGGC
>JBOHKF010000413.1:0-7988 GCA_050729015.1 Rhizomicrobium sp.
CCTATGAATTCGAGAATCTCCCGATCGAAGCCATCGCTCATCTCAGCCTTCTCAAGCCGGTTAGACCGGGGCAAAAGGCGCTCGAAACCGCCCAGGATCGCTTGAACGAGAAGAATTTCGTGCGCTCCCTGGGCCTTCGGACCGCACCCTTCGCGCCCGTCGCCACAAGGAAAGAGGCCGAAGAAGCTTTTGCGCAGTTGGGAAGTCCCGCCATCCTCAAGACCAGGCGCTGGGGCTATGACGGCAAGGGCCAGGCGCGGGTGGAAAGCGCCGAAGACGCCGTCCGCGCCTTCGAAGGTTTCAAAGCGGCGCCGGCGATCCTGGAAGGCGTGGTGGACTTTGCCTTCGAAGCGTCGGTGGTGGCGGCCCGCGGCATGGACGGCGCGTTTGCCGCCTACGATCCGCCGGAAAATGTCCACGAGAATCACATCTTGCGGCGTTCGACCGTGCCGGGGCGTCTCAGCCAAGCCCAAGGCGAAGAAGCCAAGGCGATTGCCAGGACCATTGCCGAGGCCTTGGACTATGTGGGGGTGCTGGCCGTGGAATTGTTCCTGGACCGCAGGGGGCGAATTCTCGTCAATGAAATCGCGCCGCGGGTCCACAATAGCGGCCATTGGACCATCGAAGCCTGTGCCTGCTCGCAATTCGAGCAGCACATTCGCGCCGTGGCGGGCTGGCCACTGGGCGATCCCGGCCGCCATGCCGACGCTGTGATGGAGAACATCATCGGTCACGAGGTGGATGGGTGGGAAAGCCTGGCGCGCTCGGGCGCGCTGCATCTTTACGGCAAGCAAGGCGCCAGACCGGGCCGCAAGATGGGTCACGTTACCCGGCTGAAGCCGCCCAATCGCTGATGGAGCCGCGCGCTGGCGGGGCCTACTGCGGTGCCCGCCTCCAGGCCTTGAAAACCGGAAAACGCGCCAGCGTTTCCTTGGCCCTGGCCTTGAGCTTTTCGAATTGCATCACATTCTCGATGCGGGCATCCAGGAAGGCATTGGTGGCGGTCTGATCCTTGCCGGTGTCGGCGAACCAGCGCATCAGCACGGAGCCATAGACGCCGGCCAGGATCGCGCGCTTGGTGTAGAAGTTGAAATCCGTGGAGGTATCGCCCACCGCCCGCCAGATCGAGTCTACGGTCCGGTACATGAGCCTGGCGGCGCGCTTGGCGTTAACCGGAAGCGTGAGCGTGGCCGCGGCCCGGCGCGCCGCTTCCTTGTTGGGCGCCAGAATCTCCAGCCGGGTGAGGATGGCGATTTTTATACGCTCGCGCACCTTGCGCCCGGCAAGCTCAATCCGGCCGAGCTTTCGTTCCATCGCCCGGTCCACGGAGGCGACAAAATATTCGATCACCGACACACCGCCGTCGGGAAACAGCCGCGCCAGCGTGGTGCGGTCCGCACCTTCCTCTCTGCCCGCCTTGAGCAGCAGATTGTCGGTGAAGCCGTCGAAGGGCGCGTGCGCGAGGACTCGCTTCAGGATTGCGTCTTTCAGCTTGCGGTCGGATGAATCGCGCATTGTAGCTTTTCCCGTGCTTCTGCGAACCGGCGCGGTCCTCTTTTTGGCCGATTTTCGCGCTGCCATCCTATTGCGCCGCGGTGTGGTGACGGATTTCGGATTCGAAAACCAGTCGGGAAAGATCGGCCATGCGGCTTATGTAAAGCCGGCCGTCCAGATGGTCCACCTCATGCTGAACCACGCGGGCATGAAATCCGCGCGCTTCGCGGGCAATCACCCGCCCGTCGGGTGACAATCCGCGATAGCGGATATGGCCGGGGCGTTCGACCCAGCCCCTTAAGCCCGGCACCGACAGGCAACCCTCCCAGCCGCCCTCCTTTGGCGCGTCGAGAATGGTGATTTCGGGGTTGATCAGCACGGTCAGGGGGGCGGTCAGGTCATAGCATTCGGCCTCGGCCAAGCCGGGATCGCTGCGTTCGCCCGGCGCCTGGAACATGACGATCCGCAAAGGAACATGCACCTGCGGCGCGGCCAGGCCGGCGCCGTTCGCGTCCGCCATAGTTTCAACCATGTCATTGACCAGACGTTCTATTTCCGGCGCCCGGGGATCGGAAACCGGTATTGCCCTCTGACTTAGAACGGGATGGCCCATGCGGGCGATCTTGAGGATCATGAGGGGAAATATGGGGTTCTCGGAGAAGGCGGTCAAAGCCCTTCGCGCGTTAATTCCACTGGGTGGACAGGGGAAATAGCTTCTGATATCACCCGGCGCCCAGGAAAACGGAGCTTTCTTTGCAGATTATCGTCCGCGACAACAACATCGACCAGGCCCTCAAGGCGCTCAAAAAGAAGATGCAGCGCGAAGGCATTTTCCGGGAGATGAAGTTGCGCGGCGCCTATGAAAAGCCCTCCGAGAAGCGGGTGCGGGAACGGGCCGAGGCGGTGCGCCGCTATCGCAAGCTTCAAAGAAAGCGCATGCAGCGCGAAGGCTTGCTGCCGAGGTAGCGCCCGGCGCGCGTCATATCCGGAAATGGAGAGCCGCCCTTAAGGCGGTTTTTTCATGCGCAACCGGCGCAGACCGCGACTTCCACCGTGACGTGGCTGAGATCGGGATAATATCGGCGCAAGGCCAGCTTGATCTCCTCCGCGGTCACCGGACCCGGTGAAACCAGCGATACGATGAGGCCCTGATGGCCCGGGCCCAGCCGCCACAGATGAAGGTCGGCCACGCGCGCACCCAGATCATGCTCGATGGTGGAGCGGATCGCGCCCGACAATTTGGGATCGGCGTCGGCATCCAGGAGCACCATGGCGCTGTCCCGGACCAGGCCCAGCGCCCAGGAGGCGATCACGAAAGCGCCGGCCAGCGCCGCCACGGGATCGAGAAAGCTGAGCCCGAAATAATAGCCGGAGGCGAGGGCCGTAATGGCGAGCAGGCTGGTTCCGGCATCGGCCAGCACATGCAGGTAGGCGGCGCGCAGATTGTTATCCCCGTGAGGATGGCCGTGGTCCTCCTTCAGGATCAGGGCACTCGAAAGATTGACGCCCAGGCCGATCACCGCGATCAGAAGCGCTTCGCCATAAGCGACATGGGCGGGATGAACAAGCCGGGCAACGGATTCCGCGCCAACCGCGATCGCGGTTATTCCCAGCACGATGGCGCTGGCGAAGGCGGCGAGGTCGCCGAATTTTCCGGAACCGAAGCTGAAGCGGGCATTGGCGGCATGGCGCCGCGCCAACCAATAGGCGCCGGCCGCAAGCCCCAGCGCTCCCACATGCGTGGCCATGTGCACGCCATCGGCGAGGAGCGCCATCGACCCGAAGATGAAGCCGGCGGCGATCTCCACCACCATAAACACCGCCGTCAGCAGTGCCGCCCATCTGGCGCGCGCCTCGGAGCGTTCATGGCCATGTCCCAGAAACATGTGTCCATGAGTCCAAATGCCATGGGCATGCGGGCCCGAAAGGCCGGAATGGGCGTGATCGTGCGCCATGAAGACCAATGTAGCGCCGTTGGGTAGGGGAAGAAACCGGCAAAACCATCCTTGAATCGCAACGCGTCCCGGGCAAGGCTGTCGCCCTCGTCCGGGGACAGGAAGGATGCGAACCAGGCTCTTGGCTGCGTGCGTCGTCGCGAATGCGCTTTGGGCAGGTCCGCTCCGGGCGGCGCCCGGCGCCATCTTCGAGCAGCCCAGCTCGCTTGCCTATCACGCCCCCGATTTCGCCCACATCAAGGACGGCGATTTCGAGCCGGCGATCGAAGAGGGCATGAAGCGCCAGCGCGCCGAGGTCGCCGCGATTGCCGACAATCCCGCCCCGCCCACCTTCGACAACACCATCGTGGCTTTGGAGCGGTCGGGCCAGATGCTGGACCGGGTGACGGACGTCTTCTCGGACCTTACCTCCGCCGACACCGACGATACGCTGGAAAAGGTGGAGGCCAGGGAGATGCCGAGGCTGGCCGCTCACCACGACGCCATATACATGGACCCCAAATTGTTCGCCCGCGTCAAGGCGGTTTATGAGAGCAGGGGCACGCTGCATCTGAGCCAGGAAACGCTGGAGCTGGTCACGGTCTATTACCAGCAGTTCGTCCATTCCGGGGCGCTCCTGTCCCCCGCCGCCAAGGCCAGGCTCAAGGCCATCAACGTGAGCGAGTCCGCTCTTGAAACCAAATTCGAGCACCAGCTTCTGGCCGCCACCAAGAATGGGGCGCTGGTGGTGGACGATGTGAAGCAACTGGACGGATTGAGCGCCGCCGAGATCGCCGATGCCGCCAATGACGCCAAGACCCGCCATCTCGCCGGAAAATGGGTGATCCCGCTCCAGAACACCACCCAGCAGCCCGATCTCGTTTCCCTCAAGAACCGCGCGGTGCGCGAGAAATTGTTCGAGCAGCGCTGGACGGCGACGGAAAAAGGCGACGCCAATGATACCCGGGCCACCATCGAGGAGATCGCCCAGTTGCGGGCGCAAAAGGCCGGCCTTCTGGGCTATCCCAACTATGCCGCCTATGCGCTGTTCGACCAGATGGCCAAGACGCCGCAAGCGGTGGAGTCGTTCATCGGCCGGCTGGTTCCGGCCACCGCCGCCGAGGAACGGCGCGAAGCGGCGGAATTGCAGGGCACGATCGACAAATCGGGCGCCCATTTTGCCCTCAAGCCCTGGGACTGGGAGCTCTATGCCGAACAGGTGCGCAAGGCCCGCTACGATCTCGACGAAAATGCGCTCAAGCCCTATTTCGAACTCGATAATGTTCTCAAGAACGGCGTCTTTTATGCCGCCAACCGGCTCTATGGCCTCACCTTCAAGGAGCGCAAGGACATTCCCGTCTGGCAGCCGGACGTGCGGGTGTTTGAAGTCACCGATTACGACGGCAGGACGCTGGGACTGGTCTATTTCGATTACTTCAAGCGCGACAACAAATCCGGCGGGGCGTGGATGAGCAATCTGGTCGAGCAGTCCCATCTCTTGGGCAACAAGCCGGTGATCTACAATGTCGCCAATTTCACCAAGCCCGCGCCCGGCCAGCCGACGCTCTTAACCTTCGACGACGTTACCACCATGTTCCATGAATTCGGCCATGCCTTGCACGGCCTGTTTGCCGACCAGGAATATCCCAGCCTTTCGGGAACCGCGGTAGCGCGCGATTTCGTGGAATTTCCATCGCAGTTCAACGAGCACTGGGCGCTGGACCCCGATGTGCTGGCCCATTACGCGGTGAATTACCGCACCCATCGGCCGATGCCCAAAAAAATGGTTGACGAGATCCGCAAGAGCCAGACCTTCAACCAAGGATATGAGTTGGGTGAATTGCTCGCCGCCGCCGAACTCGATATGCGCTGGCACGAACTCTCTCCCGGCGCCCCCCGGCAGAAGACCGACGCATTCGAGGCCAAGGCCTTGAGCGGGATGGGGCTGGACACCAAGGACGTGCCCCCCCGCTACCGCTCCAGCTATTTTCTGCACATTTGGAGCAACGGTTACGCCGCCGGCTATTACGCCTATCTATGGACCGAAATGCTGGACGACGATGTCTATGACTGGTTCGTCCACCATGGCGGGCTCACCCGGGCGGGCGGCCAACGCCTGCGCGATCTGATCCTTTCGAAGGGCCATACCATGGATTACGGCAGGATGTTCCGGGCCTTCTACGGCAGCAATCCCGACATCGAACCGATGCTCGAAGACCGGGGATTGGCGCATTAGGCGCTATTTGTTCCAGGTGGAGGCGACATGTTGCGGGTCGCGCTGGGACGCCCGCTCCGACACCAGGAAGTTGTAATAGCCGCAGGTCCGGCCTCCGGGATAGGAACGGCAGATCTCCGGCCGGGCTTCGTAAATGGTGCAGCGGCGCTTGTCGGTGTCGAAAAAACGGCAAACGCCCCCGAAATGCGCATCGGCCTTGCGCCGCATGGCATAGGGTTCATCCCCGTCGATCTTGGTAAATTTGGCGCGGGCGGCCTTGAAACCCAGGGCGAAATGACGCGCGAGCCGCTTCACGTCGCGCTTGTTCAGGGGGATGACGGGATAGGAGCAGCAATAGCCGGGGCATTTCGCGCAATTGTAAGACAAGGTCGCTCCCTGACGGTGATTGGCGAATGAGGCGATAGCACGAAGGCTAAACTCCCGGCCAAGAAAAACGGTCCGCCGGATTTTCGCCATAAGCGCCTGCTGCTATGGGTTGGTGCCGGGGCTCGAATGTCGGGCGGGCCGTAATTGCGGGCAGCGTTGCCCAAATACTCGCGGATGATTAACAAAAAGCCGGTCTTTTTTGACGCGACGGGCAGGCGCGCGGCCAGACTTTCGACTCTTGCCTGGATGGCGGGCCTGATTGCCGCCGTTCTCGCCGTCGGGTTTGTGGCAAGCCTGCTGATGGCCAAACCGGTGCCCACCATGGACCTGCCGGGGCGCGCCTATGCCGCCAACCAGCCGGGGCTCGCCAAAAAGGCGATCGCGCCGGGTCTGCTGCGCCAAGCGGTGCGGCTTGCCACCGAAGCGCGCAATCGCCGGCTCGAGATCCGGCGCGAGAGGCGCCTCGCCCGTCTCACGCCTTCGCGCGTGCTGCCCGCTATCCTCGCGCCGCAGAAGGACCGGTCGCTGGCGGTGGGCTTCTACGTGAATTGGGGCGAGGAACGTGAAGCGAGTTTCGATTCCCTGAAGCGCGCGCTTCCCCGGCTCGACTGGGTAATCCCGACCTGGCTCACTCTGGAAGGACCCCGTCTTTCCTTCAAACCCGCCATGGACCGCCGCGCGCTCGACTATATGCGCGCCGCCAAGCCCGGTATCGCCATCATTCCCCTGATCCAGAATGCATCGGGCGGCAGGTGGGATGGACCGGGCCTCAGTCGCCTTCTGGCCGATCCCGCCCGATCGGAAAGCCTGGCCCAGGAGATCGTGGCGTTTCTGGTCGCCAACAAGCTCCAGGGCGTCGCCATAGATTTCGAGGATGTGCCCGGGACTGCCCATAAGACCCTGGGAGATTTCCTGAGGCGGCTGTCCCAGCTTTTCGCCCCCCATAATTTCATTCTGGTTCAGGCCGCACCTTTCGACGACGAGGACTGGCCCTACCGGGCCTATTCCCGGATCGTCGATTACACCTTGCTGATGGCCTATGACGAGACCGACGAATCCGGGCCGCCCGGCGCCATCGCCGGCCAAGGCTGGTACGAAAAGACGTTGGATCGGCGCATGCGCCAGCTTCCCGCCGATTCCACCATCGTGGCGATCGGCGCCTACGGCTATGACTGGATCAATGGCGGGTCAGGCGATGGGCTGGGCTTTTCCGACGCCATCATGGCGGCGCGGGATTCCGGCGCCAGGATCATGTTCGATGCCACCGATAATCCGCACTTTTCCTACCTCGAAGCCGACGGCACCAAGCACGAGGTGTGGTTTCTGGACGGCGTGACGGCCTACAACGAGATCCACGCCGCCGATCCTTATCGCCCCGCCGGCTACGCCCTGTGGCGGCTGGGATCGGAAGACCCCAGCGTGTTGCCGCTTCTGGGGCGGCGCTATGGCGCGTCCGTTCCGAACGGTCTGCATACCATTCCCATCACCGACGATGTCGACTTCGACGGCAACGGCGAGTTGCTGCATGTCGAGGCCAATCCCACCGAGGGCTTGCGCAGCCTCGCGGTGCAAAGAAAAAGCGGCATGATCCTGGAAGAATCCTACCTCGACCTGCCAACCAATTACGTGATCCGCCGGGTTGGCCTTGAGGCGAAAAAGATCGCGCTGACATTCGACGACGGACCGGATTCCGTATGGACCCCGAAGATCCTGGACATCCTGAGGCGAAAGCATGTGACGGCAACCTTCTTCGTGATCGGCGCCAACATGGAAGCCCATCCCAGCCTGGTACAGCGCATCCTGGCCGAAGGTCACGAGGTAGGGAATCACACCTACACCCATCCCAATCTCGCCGACACGCCGCTCGCCGCGGTGCGGCTGGAACTCAACGCCACCCAGCTTCTGTTTGAGGCGCTCACCGGCCGCTCGCTGCGTCTTCTCCGTCCGCCCTACATGGG
>JBOHKF010000414.1:0-4830 GCA_050729015.1 Rhizomicrobium sp.
ACATTGCCCTGCTGCCTCTTCTCGGGGTCGCTCCCGAAATCGCCCAACTGGCGCGCTCGACATCTCACTCCATGACCGCGGTGGCGGCGCTCTACCTGGGCGCCGGCGAAAGGCTGGGGCTCGACCGTCTGAGAATGCTGGCGGCCCGCATTGCGGCCGCGGAACATTGGGACCGGCTTGCCATCCGCCGGCTGGTGGACGATCTCTTTGCGGCCCAACGCGCGCTCTCACAGAGCCTGCTGGCAGGACTTTCGCGAGACGCCGGCCTTGCAGAGGCGCGCCAGGCTCTCGATGAATGGGCGGCGCGCCAGGCCGAGGCCCTGGAGCGTAGCAGAAGTTTCCTCGCCATGTTGGAGACCAGCGGCGAACTCTCCATCGCCAAGCTCACGCTCGCCAACAGCCAGATTCATACGCTGGCCGCGCTTTAGGGTTGGCGATTCCCGTTGGCGGGCAAAACGGCGGGCAAAACCTGTTCCCGTGAAATCATCGCCCGGCGTGGCGCTTGGCAGGTTCGCCCACTTGGCCGACATATTCGATGGCGATGCCTTCGTCATCATGGCGAATTACGCGTCCCGCCATTTGCGCAATCAGAACGAACTCACCGAGTGGGGGACGCACGGTGGTTCTCAGGGACACGCCGGTGGCGGAAATATCGCTCACTTCGCAGTGGGCGATTTCCCCGTCGGCGCGGGTGAATCGGGCAAATCCCTTATGGCATGACCGGATGCGGCGCAGCGGGCTCTTGTCCGCGCGCGAGCGGCTCAGAAAGAGCGTGAGCTGCTCGGCCACCCGTTCGCGCTTCATCGCCGTACAGGAGAAACGCATGGCAAACCCGGTGTCGCCCCGCCGCACGACTTGGCCCTCGAAGCGGCCGAAACCGTCGAGATAGAGCACAATCTGGGTGCCGGGCTCCGGGGAAAGCTCGCAGGCCATTGTCGCCCCACCGGGAGACAGGTCGGCCACATGACAGCGCGCCTCTTCGCCGCGGGCGGGAACGAACACGCGTCCCGGCAGATCCAAGCGGACGCGCTTGTGGCGCCTCCTCTCGGCCGGCATCTTCCTGGTGACCTCGCCTTTCGCCATCGGCTCAACGCCCTTGAAGGGGCCATGCTAAGGGGTGCCCATCAATAGACGGTTACCAAGTTTCCTCGGATTGAGGCGATTTTCCCTCACCCCCATCTTAACGGCGAAGCGGCGGCGCGTTATATATTCCCTGGGTCGTGGGCAGAGTCTGGGGGCCATCAATGACGCTTCTTTCCCGCGTGCGCAGTCCGCGCCTAGCGTTCGCAATCCCGCTTCTGTGCGCTAGCCTTGCCTTGGCGGCGTGCTCGAGCGAGGAAGAAGTGACGGCGACGGGCTCGCCCTTCAGCCAGGCTTTATTCAAGGATTACACCGATCTTGCCACCGAAGCAGCGGCAGCACCCGCGCCGGTGGCACAAGATACGGGCTTTTTCAGTGACATTGTGGACATCTTCACAGGGGGGCCGGAAAACCCCGCCGACACGGTGGCGGACGCGTTGAGAGCCAAGGCCGACCGGACCGCGAGCGGTGAAGAAGTCGCGCCGGAAGCTGCGCCGCAAGACGTCACCGCCCAAGGCTTGCGCGCGAGACTGGTGGCCGCCGTGACCCTGGGCAAGGCCCAATTTCCGCAGCAGGCGGCACGCGCGCAGGCCGATTATGACTGCTGGGTGTTGGACAGCGGCGCGGCCAATCTCTCTATAGAGGCGCAAGCCTGCCGCAACGCGTTGAACAATTCCCTGCTGGCGCTGGAAAGCGCCTCGCGGCCGCAACTGGCGCCGCCGCCCGCGCCGGTGGCCACCGCACCGACGCCGCCGCCTGCACCAACCACCCCTTCCCCCGTCTATACCGTCTATTTCAACTTCGATTCCTGGACGCTCACGGCGGAAGACCTCACCGTCATCACCAACGCCATCAATGCGGCGCGTTTGGGCGGTCAATCCCGCATCACCGTGGTGGGCCACACCGACACGTCGGGCAGGGCTGCCTATAATCAGAGGCTGTCGGTTCGCAGAGCCAATGTGGTGGTAGAAGCGATGGTGGACATGGGCGCGCGGCGGGCGGCGATAGAGGCCTCGGGCGTGGGCAAGAGCGATCTTGCCGTTCCCACCCCCGATGGCGTGAAAGAAGCCAGGAACCGCAGGACCGTCATCACGTTGGTGCCTTGATGGGCCCATCGAAAACCACCGGGACAGGGAACAGGCTCGCCGGCATGGGCTTGGCGGGTTTCGCAGGCGTCCTTCTCGCCACCGCGGCTCTGGCGCAGACCGGGCAGAATTACGACGTCAAGACCATGAATTTCGACATGTGGTGCCAAGAAGAGGCCCATTTGCCCGCCGACCGGTGCGACCGGCGGACGCCCGAGGACGAGAAGGTCTTCGAAGCCTACCGCTCAAAGATCGAACGCTATGAGGTGCCCTACCTGCAGGAGCGCCAGCATGAACTCGCCATCCATCGCGACGTCATGCAGAACGATCCGATAGACAATCCGGTGGGCCAGAATCCCGACGCCCAGAAACAGGACCCTGACCGCCAGCCTCCCACGCCGCCGCCTTGACGCGCCTTCGCTCGGCGCAGGGGTTCTGCGGTCAATCGATCACCAACCCAAGATAGGGAGCCTTGGGATGGGACCTGAGCGTCACGCGCGGCGGGGGGTCGTAATGGCGCTCATCTTCCCGAACCAATTGGGAGCCGATCAGTCTTTCGTGGGCGATGGCGCGTCCAAAAAACGGCGCGGGATCGGAAAGAAGCTGCACCAGGCCCAGGAACCGGGTGGGCTTATCGGATCGGAAACAGAGCGGCGCCATCACCCTTTCCATCTCGACCATGCCGCTCGCATGGGTCACCCCGATCGACGTGAGCGAAACCGGCTGCTTGAATTTCAGCGATTGGCTGAGCAGCGTCGCCAAGGCCGGGGCCGATTGCGGGTCCCAATGGCTCAAAAAGCCGGTGCCTTTGAGTTCGAAACCGTAGCGCTCGCACAGGCTGGTGCCGGCCAGACGATAGACCGGCCGCAGCGGATTTTCGCAATCGAGGATGAAGGTGTAGGGAAGGAGGCGCTTGATGGCACGCGGCTCGAGATCCGTCTGATCGGGCAATGCGCGGCCCTGTCTCAAGCGGCTCCAATACCCTACGATCAGATGCAAATTCCTGTGTTTCATGGGTCTGTCTCGAGCCGGAACGGCACAACCATTTCTTAACGAACATTCCCTCGCAGGGAGCGTGCCAGGACGATATTGCGAAGAAACCACGGCCCCTTGGGCAATCACCCGCGAAGACAGAGGTGAGGGACGTTGCGGTTGCGGCACAATGCCGTGCCAGATTGGGAAAAGAGGAAATCGAATCTCGAGCGGCAGCGCCGGGGTTCTTTGGCCCGCAAGACGTCGAGCCAAAGTACGGGCCGCCAGCCAACGAGGCCAAAGTGGCGCGCCTTGCGCGGTGAGTTTCGGCTGCTATGGTGCAGTGCGATTTCGAGCGTCCCTCCCGGAAAATCCATGAACATCCATGAATACCAGGCCAAAAACGTGCTCAAGGCCTTTGGCGCGCCGGTGCCCGATGGCAGACCTGCCTTCACGGTGGAGGAGGCCGTCCAGGCCGCGCAAAGCCTTCCCGGGCCGGTTTGGGTAGTGAAGGCTCAAATCCATGCCGGGGGCCGTGGCAAGGCAGGCGGCGTGAAGGTGGTGAAATCCATCGAGGAGGTGCGCAAGGCAGCGACGCAGATGCTGGGCATGACGCTGGTAACCCACCAGACGGGCCCCCGCGGACGTGTCGTCAGGCGCCTTTACGTCGAGGATGGATCGGCCATCGCGCGCGAGCTTTATCTCTCGGCGCTTGTCGACCGCTCGACCGGCAGGATTGCCTTCATCGCCTCGACCGAAGGGGGCATGGACATCGAAGAAATGGCGAAGAATGCGCCGGGGAAGATCAAGACCTTCCAGATCGAACCCGCGGCCGGTTATTCGCCCTATGTGGGAAACGAGATTGCCGCAGCCCTCGCGCTCACGGGTGATGCCGCCAGGCAGATGGGCCAGGTGGTGAAGAGCCTTTATGACGCTTTTGTCGGCAAGGACATGAGCCTGTTGGAGATCAACCCCCTGGTCGTCACCACGGGCGACAGGATCGTCTGTCTCGACGCCAAGATCAATTTCGACGACAACGCGCTTTATCGCCACCAGGACGACATCCAGCCGTTGCGCGACCTGGACGAAGAAGACCCGATGGAGATCGAGGCCTCCAAATTCGATCTCTCCTACGTGAAATTGGACGGCGAGATCGGCTGCATGGTGAATGGCGCCGGGCTCGCCATGGCGACCATGGACATCATCAAGCTCTACGGCAGCGAACCTGCCAACTTCCTCGACGTGGGCGGCGGCGCTTCGAAGGAAAAAGTTACTGCTGCTTTCAAGATCATTGTCAGCGATCCCCATGTGAAGGGAATTCTGGTCAATATCTTCGGCGGGATCATGAAATGCGACATCATTGCCGAAGGCATCATCGCTGCCGCCAGGGAGGTGTCCCTCAAAGTGCCGCTGGTGGTGCGGCTGGAAGGCACCAATGTGGAAAAGGGCAAGGCGATCCTGGCCAAGTCGGGCCTTGCCGTCACTTCGGCCGACAATCTCGCCGACGCCGCCGAAAAGGTTGTGGGCGCGGTGAAGGACTCCCGCTGATGTCCATTCTGGTTGACAAGAACACCAAAGTGATCTGCCAGGGTTTCACCGGCAAGCAAGGCACTTTCCATTCGCAACAGGCGATCGCGTACGGCACCCGGATGGTGGGCGGCGCCACGCCCGGCAAAGGCGGCACGACTCATCT
>JBOHKF010000415.1:0-1913 GCA_050729015.1 Rhizomicrobium sp.
GTCGTGGCCGTCCTGGCCCAGCTTGGCCACCAGAAGACGCGGCGGACGGCCTTCGTCGCGCGCGAAGTCCTGCACCTCCCGGGCGATCTCGTGCAATGCGGGAAAATCCTCGGCATAGACGCCGTGGACGGTGCGGGTTTGCGCGCGGTGGCGGCCGAATACCTCTTCAAGGGCCGCGGAAATTTCTCCAACCGTGGCGCGGACGCGCACCGCTTCAATGGCCAGGGCCAGAAGATTGGCGTTACTCTTGGCACCCTGTTTCAATCTTTCCAGCGCGCTGGCCACCTGGGCGCCGTTCCGGCCGGACTTCAGTTGTTGGAGTTTGGCGATTTGGGCGCTGCGCACCCGGCGGTTGTCGATGGAGCGGATCGCGATCGGCGGATCGTCGTTGCGGGGGAATTTGTTCACTCCCACGATCACGTCTTCGCCGCGATCGATCCGTGCCTGGCGCCGCGCCGCCGCGGCTTCGATTTCGAGCTTGGGCCAGCCGTCCGCGACGACGCTGGTCATGCCGCCTTCCTCCTCCACCCGCGCCATCAACCCGCGCGCCGCATGGGCGAGCGAATGGGTAAGCGCTTCGACATAGTAGGAACCGCCCAGGGGATCGATCACGCGGGCGATTCCGGATTCGTGCTGCAGGATGAGCTGGGTGTTGCGCGCCGTGCGCGCCGAGCCTTCCGTGGGTAGGGCGATCGCCTCGTCATAGGCGTTGGTGTGCAGCGATTGCGTTCCGCCAAGGACCGCTGCCAGCGCTTCCAGGGTCGTGCGCACCACATTGTTGAGGGGATCCTGCTCGGTGAGCGAGACGCCGCTGGTCTGACAGTGGGTGCGCAGCATCCGGCTTTCTGGCGCTTGGGCGCCCAACCCGGCCATGGTTTCCGACCATAAAAGCCGTGCCGCGCGGAGCTTTGCCACTTCCATGAAGAAATTCATCCCGATACCGAAAAAGAAACTGAGCCGCGGTGCGAAAGCATCGAGGTGAAGGCCACGCGCCAGCGCCGCGCGCGCGTAGGCCGCGCCGTCGCAGAGAGTAAATGCCAGTTCCTGGACCGCGGTCGCTCCCGCCTCATGCATGTGGTAGCCGCTAATGGAAATCGAGTTGAACCGCGGCATGCGACTTGCCGCAAAGGCGATCACATCGGCGACGATGCGCATCGATGGCCGAGGCGGGTAGACATAGGTGTTTCGCACCATGAATTCCTTGAGGATGTCGTTCTGGATGGTGCCCGAGAGCCGCTCGGCAGGAACGCCCTGTTCTTCGCCGGCGACGATGAAACTTGCGAGAACCGGCAGCACCGCCCCGTTCATGGTCATGGAGACGCTCATGCGGTCCAGAGGAATCCCGTCGAACAGGGTCTTCATGTCTTCGACGGAATCGACCGCCACTCCGGCCATGCCGACATCGGCCTCCACCCTTGGATGGTCGCTGTCGTAGCCGCGATGGGTGGCAAGATCGAAGGCGACCGACAGACCCCTCTGGCCGGCCTTGAGATTCTGGCGGTAGAAGAGATTGGACTCTTCGGCGGTGGAAAAACCCGCATATTGGCGGATGGTCCAGGGCCGGCCCACATACATGCTGGCGTGGGGGCCCCGGACAAAGGGCGGAAAGCCCGGCCAGCCCATCTCGATTCCTTCCAGATCCTGTTCCGTGTACAGAGGTTTGACGGCGATCCCTTCGGGGCTCTGCCAGGATTTACCGGCCGGTCCCCGTTCCTTGAGTTCCCGCCCCAGTGCCTGCTCCCATTCCTCGCGATCAGTCATCTCGCCATGTTCGCCGTCCTTCTTCCATCACGCAAACTTCGCCAGCCCCCTCCGCTTACGGAATATCTGAGGACGGAACGAGGCGCGGACTCCAGGCGTTGTTTCGTCAACAACATGTAGGGGGCATGGTACATTGACAGACTCCCAAATGT
>JBOHKF010000416.1:0-5875 GCA_050729015.1 Rhizomicrobium sp.
GACGCTCGCCACCGACATGGGCGCGCTGCAGGAGCGGATCACCTCGACCAAGAAGGGTTCGATCACCTCGGTGCAGGCGATCTACGTGCCGGCCGACGACCTGACCGACCCCGCGCCCGCCACATCCTTCGCCCACCTCGATGCCACGACGGTGCTGTCCCGCGACATCGCCGCCCAAGCGATCTTTCCCGCCGTGGACCCGCTCGATTCCACTTCGCGCATCCTCGACCCGCAGGTCATCGGCGAAGAGCATTATACGGTGGCGCGCCGTGTCCAGGAGGTCTTGCAGCAATATCGCGCGCTCAAGGATATCATCGCCATTCTCGGCATGGACGAGCTGTCCGAGGACGACAAGCTGATCGTAGCCCGGGCGCGGAAGATCCAGCGCTTTCTGTCCCAGCCCTTCCATGTCGCCGAACAATTCACCAGCCAGCCGGGGAAATTCGTGCAATTGGCCGACACCATCCGCAGCTTCAAGGCGATCGTAGACGGCGAATACGACCACCTTCCGGAGCAGGCCTTCTACATGGTGGGCGCCATCGAGGAAGTGGTCGCCAAGGCCCAGAAGATGGCGGCGGAAACCCAGAGGGCGGCATAACCGGGATGGCCGACAAAATTCTTTTCGACCTGGTCTCGCCCGAGAGGCTGGTTCTTTCCCGACCCGCGGATATGGTCACGGTACCGGGAAGCGAAGGCTATATGGGCGTGATGGCGGGCCATGCCTCCCTTGTCTCCACCCTCAGGGCCGGCATGATCGACATGAAGGATGACGGTCGGGATACGCGCTACTTCATTCGCGGCGGCTTCGTCGAAATCAATGCCCGGAAGATCACGGTGCTGGCCGAGGAGGCGGTTCCGATCAGCGAGCTCGACATCGCCGTGCTCGACCAGCGCATCGCCGACGCGCAGGCCGACGAGATCGCCGCCAAGACCGACGCCGAACGCACCCGCGCAGCTCAACTGGTGGACGACCTGAAACTGGTCAGGGCCGCTTTCTAGCGCTCGGGACCGGATTGCCGCGCGGCGCCGGAGCGAAATTGCGGCCGGCGCAATGGCGAGACCGCTCTCGCCTTTACGCGCCGGTAATCCGGATGGCGCATTTTCCCTTCCCGGCAACCGGCAGTCAGGCTCTTTTTGGAGGCATACCCGCCTGCTATAAAAGATGCCGGGGTTTGGAAAGAAAGACGGAATGGCCGCGCAGACCGTCTATCATCAAGGCTGGAATCTGGACGAGGTGCCTTGGCAGGCGTTCGATCCCAGCGCCGTGGATCCCGTAATGCTGGCTGCGGTCAAGGCCGCCGCCCTGGTCGAATATAACGCACCCGACTATGTGACCTATTTGAAGCGGGTATTCCGCGGCGCCGCCACCGAGACGCTTTCGGCGATCGAGCGCTGGGGCGAGGAAGAAAGCCAGCATGGCCGGGCGCTCGCCCGCTGGGCGGAAACGGCCGATCCGAACTTCCGCATGGACACGGCCTTCGCCCGCTTCCGCAAGGGATATACCCCAACCCATTTCGCCGACACCGAAGGGCTGGGCTCGTTCAGAGGCTCCCGGCGGGGCGAGATGATCGCCCGCTGCGTGGTGGAAAGCGGCACCTCCTCCTATTATTCCGCGATCCGCGACGCCACGGAGGAGCCGGTTCTGAAAGAGATCGCAGGACGCATCGCGGCCGACGAGTATCGTCACTACAGGTTGTTTTACGAGATTCTTCGCAACCAGGACGAGCCCGACTTGTCTTTCTGGAGAAAGCTGTGGGTGGCGATCGGGAGGGTGCGGGAGTCCGGCGACGACGAACTCGCGTTTGCCTTCTACTGCGCCAACGTGAAGCCCGAAGAGGAAGCTGCAAAACCGTATGAACGCAAACTTTATTCCCGGCTCGCGGCCAAGACCAGCATGACGATCTACCGGCCGCGCCACATCCGCAAGTTGGTTCAGATGGTGGCCAAGGCCGTGGGCGCCGATCCGCACGGACGCTGGGCCAACTGGGGCGAGGAAATTCTCTGGCTCCTCATGAAGCACAAGGCCGCGATCGGCACCTGAGCCCGGTTCACGTTTTGCGCTTCACCATCATTTGCTTGATCTCGCCGATCGCGCGCGCCGGGTTGAGGCCTTTGGGGCAGGTCTGGGTGCAGTTCATGATGGTATGGCAACGATAGAGTCGAAACGGATCCTCCAGACCGTCCAAGCGCTCGCCGGTGTCTTCGTCGCGGCTATCTATCAGCCAGCGATAGGATTGGAGCAGCGCGGCGGGGCCCAGATAGCGCTCCGGGTTCCACCAATAGCTCGGGCATGCGGTGGAGCAGCAAGCGCACAGGATGCATTCGTAGAGCCCATTGAGCTTGGCGCGGTCTTCCGGCGATTGGCGCCATTCTTTCTCCGGCGCGGCCGTCCTGGTCTTGAGATACGGCTCGATCGAGGCATATTGGGCGTAAAAGTTGGCGAGGTCCGGCACCAAATCCTTGGCGACCGCCATGTGCGGCAGCGGATAGATGGCGACCGCTCCCGAACAATCGCTGATCGCTTTGGTGCAGGCGAGGGTATTGAGACCCTGGATGTTCATGGCGCAGGATCCGCACACCCCTTCACGGCAGGACCGCCGGAAGGTCAAAGTGGGATCGATCTCGTTCTTTATCTTGATCAGGGCGTCCAGGACCATGGGTCCGCAACTGTCGAGATCCACGGTATAGATGTCCATCGCCGGGTTGGCGCCGGTGTCAGGATCGTAGCGATAGACCTTGAATTCCTTGGAGTGCTTGGGCCGCTTGCCATTGGGAGCCTTTTCGGCGGGCCAGACTTTGCCCTTCCCGACCTTGGAGTTTCCGGGCAACGTCAATTGGACCATAAGCGCACGCCTCGACTGATTTGTGGACCAAGTTTGGCATGGCGATCTCAAACCATGCAATCTTGATATCGGACACCGGCGCCCCCGCATGGCGGACACCGGCCTGCCGAACGACTAGCCCCTCAAGGCAGCGATATTGACGGCGTAGCGGGATGGTCC
This sequence comes from Rhizomicrobium sp., assembly GCA_050729015.1. Taxonomy (GTDB): domain Bacteria; phylum Pseudomonadota; class Alphaproteobacteria; order Micropepsales; family Micropepsaceae; genus Rhizomicrobium. The sequence goes on from JBOHKF010000416.1 coordinate 3,003, forward strand.
GCCTTGAAAGACAGCGGTTCCGGCGACCAGGGTATCGGCACCGGCGGCAATCGCGCGCCGGGCGGTCTTGGGCGTGATGCCACCGTCCACTTCCAGGGCAATGGCCCGTCCCGAGGACGCGATGCGTTTGCGCGCCGCTTCGACCTTCCTCAACTGGCTGTCAATGAAAGTCTGGCCGCCGAAGCCAGGGTTGACCGTCATGATCAGGATCAGATCGACAAGGTCCATCAGATTGTCTATGGCGTCGATTGGCGTCCCGGGATTGAGCGCCACGCCCGCCTTTTTGCCCAGCTTGCGGATGTGCTGAAGCGTGCGATGAATATGGGGACCGGCCTTCGGGTGCACGGTGAGCCCATCGGCGCCCGCCTCGGCGAAGACATCAAGGTAGGGATCTACCGGCGCGATCATCAGATGCACGTCAAACGGCGTTTTGGCATGAGGCCTGAGCGCCCTGACCACCGGCGGCCCGATCGTCAGGTTTGGTACGAAATGGCCGTCCATCACATCCACATGGATCAGATCGGCGCCGGCCGCTTCGATCGCTTCGATCTCCACGCCCAGACGGGAAAAATCCGCCGAGAGAATGGAAGGGGCAATCCTGACCGCCATGAAACCCGCCTCTTTGTTCTCCTAACTGCCGGATTCTCTTTTTGGCCGCAAGGCGGGCGTACTCTTCATTCGCGCCAGGATCAGAACCAGGGTGGGCAGCCAGATCAGCCGGGACTGGTAGCGGTCGTGCGGATTGGAGAACGTTGCGCAAATGATGGCGTTGCCGATGAGAGCCAGGAGGACCAGGCCGGGAAAGGCTACCTCCCGCCAGCGCTGCTTGACCAGACCGGCTTGAATGAGCGCCACCAGGCCCAGAAGCGAAACCATGCCGACCGTGACGTGGATCATGTTGAGAACATTGAACCGGATGGGTGCGCGTTGCTGTCGGGCCGCCAGGTAGGACGAAAGCTGGCCTGGCGTCATTTTCTCGATTCCCGGCCTGAGAATCCATTCCTGCGACTGAATACCGTCGCCGGTCTTGAAAGTGAAGAATTGCGCCGCCGAATCGCGCGCGGCGTCGGCAATTTGCAGGAGGGGATAGCGCCTTATCGAATCGAAGACCATCCGCGTCTCCTCGCGATGGGCGCCCTTGAACCCGCCTTCGGTCCGGAACAGGCTGCCCGGCCCCCAGAGCCATGCGTCGGCACGCTTCGCGAGCCGGTTCCTATAAGCGCAGAGCGTATAGCCCGAGGCGGGACAGGTATCGTCCAAAAGGCGCTTGACGATGCCGTCCTGCATCAGGCGGGCAAAAACGAACACCGACGCCGCGCGGCTCAGAAATATCTGCCGGGTGAGCGAATAATTCGCGGTCAAGACCAATGCCAGGGCCAACAGGAAGGCGCTCGCCGCCGGGAGAAGGTGGAAATCCGCCTCGCGCCACCAAATCCGCAAAATCAGGGCCGCCACAAGCAGACCCGCCATCAGCCCCAGATGCGAGGGATGACAGGCGACCGCCAGGCCGGTGACGGCGATGACCAGTGCGAGACGCAAACGGCTCAGAATGTCGGCGTGGAACAAAAGAAGGAAGGCCCCCAGCACCACCAGCGCGGTCATGCAGTCGGGCTCGACCTGCCCCGTGTACCAGCCGATCCCCGTCGCCAGCATGAGAATCGCCCCGGTCGCCAGAAGCTTCGCCAAAGACGCTCCCGCTTCGCAGCAGGCGGTTTCGGCAACCAGATAGGCGGTCATGGCCGACTGAAGAACGATTACCGGCCAGAGGCTGAAACCGGCGCCGGTCAGGAAAAGAAGGAGCGAATAAACCGGGGATCGTTCGGGTAGGAATGCCCCCTCGAGGCCTTCCGCCAGATAACCGCCGGTATCGTAGAAGACCAGCGGAAACCCGTTCCAAAACGCGATGGCGAGAAAAAGAACTGTCAGAAGAACCAGACCGAGGAGAAACGGGCCCCCTCGCGCTTTCTCACCCCACATCATGGCTCGCGCTGATCCAGGCCTGATCCATAGCCGGCAAGATTGCCCGAAAGGACGGGCGCATGCGACCGCAAAAGCAGACGCGTCCCGCTTTTTTGGGCGGTTGACTAACCGACCTTCGCCCCTAAACTCCGCCCGACGCAAACCAACATTTTCCGGAAGGTTTTGATGGCGGACGATCCGCACCCACCGGGGGCTTCCCGGCCGGCGAGGCCTCTCTCGCCCCATCTCACCATCTATCGCTGGCAGATCACGATGCTGGCCTCGATAACCCACCGCCTGACCGGCCTCGCGCTGGGAGTCGGCGCTTTGGCCTTGGTGTGGTGGCTGGTCGCGGTCTCCAACGGGCCGGAAGGCTATGAGCGTTTCATGACCTATGCCGAAACCCCTTTGGGCCTTTTGATCCTATTCGGCTTCACCTGGTCCTTGGCCTTCCATTTTCTCAACGGGATCCGCCATCTTGCCTGGGACTTGGGTTACGGCTTCGAGAAGCATACGGCCACCCAAACCGGCTCGCTTGTCTATGTTCTTTCCGTGATCGCGGCGATCGGCATTTTTGCGTTCGCCTGGACCGGACATGGGGGCTATCTTCAATGAGTTCGCTCCAGACCCCTCTGCATAAGGTGCAAGGATTGGGCGCCGCCCATTCCGGCACCGGTCATTTCTGGCGCGAGCGGATCACCTCGGCGGCCCTCATTCCGCTCTCGCTTTGGTTCGCGTATGCCGTCCTGGGCCTGATCGGTGCCAACGAAGTCGTGGTGGTGAGCTTCATGGCCGAGCCCTGGAACGCGCTGCTGATGGCGGCCTTCGCGGTGATCTCGTTCTATCATTTGAACCTCGGCTTTCAAGTCGTCATCGACGACTATATCCATTCCCCGGGCATCAAGGTCCTCTCC
>JBOHKF010000417.1:0-1653 GCA_050729015.1 Rhizomicrobium sp.
GCGGTGATCTATACTTGGCCCGAGGTTGCCTCGGTCGGCAAGACGGAAGAAGAGCTGAAGGCCCAGGGCATCGCCTACAAGGTCGGCAAGTTCCCATTCTCGGCCAATCCCCGCGCCCGCGCCAACGCCGATACCGAGGGCTTCGTCAAAATCCTCGCCGAGGCCGACAGCGATCGCGTGCGCGGCGTCCACATCATCGGCCCCGATGCCGGCACCCTCATCGCCGAGGCGACGCTCGCCCTGGTGTTCGGCGCGAGCGCCGAGGACATCGCCCGCACCTGCCACGCCCATCCGACCCTCAACGAAGCGGTGAAGGAAGCCGCCCTCGCCGTCGCCGGCCACCCGATTCATATTTAGGAACCGGTGCGGCCTTCGAGAGTCAACGGAAATGCCGGCTCGGGCAGCGGCGGAATTCCAGGCAGAGCGCGGTAGCATCCAGGCAGAGCACAGGCTATTTATAGGCAAGACAATCGCGTGACAGGGAGGAAAGTCATGAAGGTCCGCGTCAAAACGATAATGGAAGGTCCTGGGCCTTCGGAAGCCGTGGTGGCCGTCAAAACCTCTTCGAATCGCGAAGAGGAGATTGTCGTTCAGAAAAATCAGATCGAGGACAACACGCTGCGGGTCTGGCCCGTCGGAGAACGGGAAAATTCCGTGCTGGTCGAATTGCCACAGGAGTCTGCTTCGGGCAACTGGCGTCTCTGGGTGGATCGCCAAGAGGTCGCATAAACGCAATGGGAGGGGTCAATGATCCTGACCGATCGCGAGATCACGCTTGCGCTTGATACACGTCAGTTGGTCATCGCCCCCCGTCCCGAGATCGATGCTCTTGCATCCACCGCCATCGATTTGACGCTCGATGACGATGCCCTTGAATGGATGCCCCTCTCGAGCGGCTTTCAAATCCGCCCTGGCCACAAAGATTATAAATATTCGCTCGCATCACGTTTTCAAAAACCCGTCAAGGTGACGGGCTATACACTCGGCCCAAGGGCCTTTTTGCTCGGGTGGACAAAGGAGCGGGTCACGTTGCCCGTCAGATCGCGGTTAGCGGCGCGGGTTGAAGGAAAAAGTTCCCTGGCGCGACTGGGGATAGGCATCCACATCACCGCACCAACCATTCACGCAGGATTTGGCGATCGCGCACCTGATCCGATCCAATTGGAAATTTTCAATTTCGGGCCGCACGATATCATCCTCGATGCGGGCATGAAAATTTGCCAACTCATTATAGAACAAACCCTTCGGGACGCCTTTAAAGGGATACGAGGGGGCAATTTGTCGGCCAGCACGGCCAAGCGGAATCAACCGCTTGATCTCCCGCCGTTAAATTCTGTGCCACATGGGGCAAATCCGCGTCGCATCCCGCGGTGAGCGTTTTACCGGGAATCCCGGTCTTTCATCCCTTGGCGCGCGGATGCGCCTCATTGTAGACGGTGGCGAGCCGCGCCGCGTCGATGGCGGTGTAGCGCTGAGTCGTCGACAGGCTGGCGTGGCCGAGAAGCTCCTGGATGGAACGGAGATCGCCGCCGCCAGCCAGGAGATGCGTGGCAAAGCTGTGGCGCAGCGCATGCGGCGTCGCAGTGTCCGGCAGGCCCAGCACGGCGCGCAGCTTGGCGAGCTGGCCTTGCACGATGCGCGCCTTCAGCCGCT
>JBOHKF010000418.1:0-3704 GCA_050729015.1 Rhizomicrobium sp.
GCCCATTTCGGCACGGCCTTTCCCATGGATGAGGGCTGGTGGCTCACGCATGGACCAGCACTCGAAGCGCGTTTCAAGGCCTGGATTACGGCGTCGCATTGACAGGGCGCCGCCGCTTCCCCCTCAATGCTTTCGATGCTCGGCTACGCCCTTAAACGCTTTCTCGGCGCGCTGCCCACGCTTTTCATCATCGTCACATTGGCATTCTTCATGATGCATGCGGCGCCGGGCGGACCCTTCTCGACCGCCCGCAAATTACCCCCCGAGATCGAGCATAATATCGAAGCCGCCTACAATCTCGACAAGCCGGTGATCGTCCAGTACGGCCTTTACCTTGAAAGGCTCGTTCACGGCGACCTGGGGCCGTCCTTCCGGACCAAGGACTTTACGGTCGCCCAACTGATCGGGATCGGCCTTCCGGTGAGCCTGCGGCTGGGGGCCTGGGCAATGGGGATTGCAATTCTTCTGGGCGTGGTCCTGGGGGTGATCGCCGCGCTCCAGCAAAATCGCTGGCAGGATTATGGCGTCATGGGCCTGGCGATGGCGGGCCTCACCATTCCCAATTTTGTCACCGCGCCGCTTCTGGCGCTCATCTTCGGAATCTACGGCATCCATGTCCTGGGCCAGGACTTCACGCTGCCCGTGGGCGGATGGAACGCAGGGGCCTGGCGCAACATGGTCCTGCCCGTGACGGTGCTGGCGCTTCCCCAGATCGCCATCATCGCCCGCCTCACCCGCAGCAGCATGATCGAGGTATTGCATGCAAATTACATCCGCACCGCCCGCGCCAAGGGGCTTTCGGAATGGGCGGTGATCGGGCGCCATGCGCTGAAGCCTGCCCTTTTGCCTCTTGTCAGTTACCTGGGTCCCGCGGCGGCAGGCATTCTTACCGGCTCGCTGATCGTGGAGCAGATTTTCGGCATCCCCGGGATCGGCCGCTATTTCGTGCAAGGGGCTCTCAATCGCGACTATACATTGGTGATGGGGGTGGTGATCTGCTACGCGGCGCTCATCATCGCTCTCAATTTTCTGGCGGATGTTCTTTATGGCCTGCTCGATCCTCGGGTGCGGCAATCATGAGGGCGGCAGACAGGAACGCCGAAATCCTCGAACGCGCCTTTGCCGGACGCAGCCTCTGGGCCGATGCCCGCGCCCGCCTTTTTCGCAACCGCGCGGCGGTGGCGAGCATGATCGTGCTTGCCGTCATCGTATTGCTCGCCGTCCTGGCGCCTTTCGTATCGCGCTACCGCTATGACGCCATTGACTACAATCTGGTGTCTTGCGCGCCCGGCTGGTGGCCACTGGACGCGCCATGCCGGGCGGGCGTCGGCCACTGGTTCGGCACTGACGCCGTCGGGCGCGACCTTTTCGTGCGGGTCCTTTACGGCGCGCGCGTCTCGCTCGCGGTCGGCCTGGTCGCCACCCTGGTGTCGCTGGTGATCGGCGTCCTTTACGGGGCGGTCGCAGGCTATTTTGGGGGGCGGGTGGATGCGGTGATGATGCGCATCGTGGACATTCTCTACTCGCTGCCTTTCATTTTCTTCGTGATCATCCTAATGGTGCTGTTCAACCGCAATTTCCTGTTGCTGTTCGTGGCCATCGGCGCGGTTGTCTGGCTCACTATGGCCCGCATCGTGCGGGGTCAGACCCTTGCCGCCAAGAAAATGGAATTCATCGAAGCGGCCCGCGCCGCCGGATTGTCGCCGTTACGAATCATCCTCACCCACATCATTCCCAATGTCGTGGGGCCGGTGGTCGTCTATGTCACTCTCACGGTGCCGAACGTGATCCTGATCGAAAGCTTTCTTTCCTTCCTGGGGCTGGGCATTCAGGAACCATTGACCAGTTGGGGCGTGCTGATCTCGGACGGCGCCAACACCATGGAGGCCGCCCCCTGGATGTTGGTCTTTCCTGCCTTGTTCATGGCGGTGACCCTGTTCTGCTTCAATTTCATCGGCGACGGGCTGCGCGACGCCTTGGATCCCAAGGACTACTAAGCGTGGCGCTGTTTGAAATTCGCGACTTCCATGTGCATTTCGCTACTCCTGACGGGGACGTCCATGCCGTCGGGGGGGTGGACCTCGATATCGCGGAAGGAACCTGCCTGGGCGTGGTGGGAGAAAGCGGCTCGGGCAAGAGCCAGCTTTTCCTGGGCGCCCTGGGGCTGCTTGCGGCCAATGGACGGGCGGAAGGCAGCGTTCGCTATCGCGGCCGGGAACTGCTTGGCCTGGAGCCAAGCGAGCTGAACGCATTCCGCGGCGCCAGGATCACCATGATTTTCCAGGACCCCCTGACGTCCCTTACCCCGCACATGACCATAGGCGCCCAGATCGTGGAGGCCCTCACCGCCCACCGCCGCATGAAGCGAAGGGAGGCCCGGGCGCGGGCACGCGAGATGCTGGACTATGTGCGCATCCCCGACAGCGCGCGGCGCATGGCGCAATACCCCCATGAATTGTCGGGCGGCATGCGCCAGCGGGTGATGATCGCCATGGCCGCCATCACCGGGCCGGACCTTCTCATCGCCGATGAACCCACCACCGCGCTCGACGTCACCATCCAGGCGCAGATTCTGGAAATCCTGCGCGCGTTGAAGATTGAGAAGAGGATGGCGCTGGCCCTCATCACGCACGACATGGGCGTGATCGCCGGCAGCGCCGACCAGGTGGCCGTGATGCGCCAAGGCCGGGTGGTGGAAAAAGGTCCGGTGGATCGCATTTTCTATGCCCCGCAAGAGAGCTATACGAAAATGCTGCTGAACTCGATGCCGCGGCTCACCGATACGCCGCGTTCGACGGCACCCGCCGGAGAGACGCTTCTAAAAGTCAGCGATCTTCACGTCACTTTTCCGATCAAGAGCGGCTTATTCCGCCGCACCCGGCCGCTCAAGGCGGTGGACGGCGTTTCCTTGACGCTCAACTCCGGGGAGACGCTGGGCGTGGTGGGAGAAAGCGGTTCAGGCAAATCCAGCCTGGCGCGGGCCATCCTGCAGTTGATTCCGCCCGATCAAGGCCGCGTGCTGTGGCTGGGCCACGATCTGACCTTGGCCCGACAGGAAGAGATTCGCCGCGCTCGCGGGGATTTTCAGATCGTGTTCCAGGATCCTTTGGCCAGTCTCGACCCGCGCATGCCGGTGGGCGCCTCCATCGCCGAGCCGCTCCGGGCATTAAGGCCTCGACCGGCGCGAAGAGAAATTCGTGCCCTGGTAACGGCGATGATGGACAAGGTCGGCCTCGACCGGCGCTGGATCAACCGCTACCCGCATGAACTCTCGGGCGGCCAAAATCAGCGCGTAGGCATTGCCCGCGCCATGATCGTTCGTCCCAGAATGGTGATCTGCGACGAAGCAGTGAGCGCGCTCGATGTCTCCATCCAGGCGCAAATCATCGAACTGTTCGAATCCCTGCAAGCCGAGACTGGCCTCGCACTGATCTTCATCAGCCACGATCTGGCCGTGGTGCGCCGGCTTTCGCACCGGGTGATGGTGCTTTATCTGGGCCGGGTTGTGGAAATGGCGGAAGCCCATGCACTTTATGCCAATCCCCTGCATCCCTACACCAGAGCATTGCTGTCGGCGGTGCCGGAGCCTGACCCCAAACAGGAGCGGACCAGGAAACGCGCCCTGCTTTCGGGCGACCCGCTCTCGCCACTGGACAGCCGGGCCCAACTCGCCTTCCTCAAGTCCAAATGCATTGACGATACGG
>JBOHKF010000419.1:0-2630 GCA_050729015.1 Rhizomicrobium sp.
CAGCATGCCCAGCACCAGCGGCCGCACCCCGAAAGGGTCGCGCACCCCGATCAACTTCTTCGAGGTCAGCGCCACCAGCGAATAGGCGCCCTCCACCTGCCGCAAGGCGTCAATCAGCTTGTCCACGATGCGCGGGCACGAACTTCGCGCCGCCAGATGGACGATGGTTTCCGTGTCGGAGGTGGATTGGAAGATTGCACCTTGCGCCACCAACGCGGTGCGTAGCGTATGGGCATTGGTGAGATTGCCATTGTGGGCCACCGCGACGCCGCCACCGCTCAAATCGGCGAAAATGGGCTGGATGTTGCGGGCGACAGAGCCGCCGGCGGTCGAATAGCGCACATGACCCACCGCAAAGCGGCCCTTGAGATTGCGGGTGGCGGCGGAATTGCGGCCGAAGGCATCGGCCACCAGTCCGGGATGCCGCTCGGCGATGAACTGGCCATTGTCGTAGGTGACGATGCCGGCCGCCTCCTGGCCGCGATGCTGAAGCGCATGCAGGCCCAGCACGCTCAAGGCTCCGGCGTCGGCATGATCGAATATTCCGAACACGCCGCATTCCTCGTGCAGCAGGTCGGCGTTCCAGAGATGGTCCCTTTCAAGGTCCTCTTGGCAGCTCATTTGCCGCTTCCGCCGCCTCCTCGAGCCTCGATAAGGCTGTCTAGCGCGCGGCGAGCCTTGACGCCATAACCTTTCGCGGCTTGCGCGGCTTTCATGTCCGGCATGTGGGCCGGGACCGCAGGCCCGTCATTGCGGCGGATCAGCGCGCCCAGTTCATCGCCCTTAAAACGGCTGTAGGCGTCGCGGGGCGCCAGGGATCGGAGCAGGGTCGCGCTTTTCTCAAGCAACGGCAGGCTGCGGGAACGGGCGAACGTTGCCGGACGATCTCTGACCGGGACGAAATAGGCGAAAGCCATGTAGGCCAGCCCCAGGATCACCAGACCGCGAACAACGCCGAACGCCAGCCCCAGGACGCGGTCCAGGGGACCGATGGCGGAATTCTTCACCGAGCCCGCGATGCGGCGGCTGAAAAAGGAAAGGGGGACAAAGACGATCAGGAACATCGCCGCATCCGCTGCCGTCACCGCCAGCCAATGGGTCGCGATGTAACGGTGCATCCAGGGCTCGAGATAGGGGCCCAGATAGAAGGCGCCGAAGATCGCCGCGATCCAGGCGAAAATCGCCAGCGTCTCCGCCAGAAAACCCCGCAACACCGCATAGACGGTGGAAATCAGCAGCACCAGGCCGACGACGATATCTATGACGGTCAGATTCATGATTCGATTCTAGAGCAGTTCCGTGATTCAGGAAATCGGCGACGGCATACCCACCCTTGCCTGCCGCGTTCGGCCGGCCGCAGAAACCGGCAAATCCCGGACGGAGGCCACCTCCGTCACTTTAAGGCCCGAAGCCGGCGCCCTGGCGCCCTTGGGAAGGAAGGCCTGTTTGAAGCCCAGCTTGGCCGCCTCCTTGAGCCTCGCCTCGGCCTGGGGCACCGGGCGGATGTCCCCGGAAAGGGAAATCTCCCCGAAAAACACGCTGTCCCTGGGCAATGCCTGGCCGCCAAATGAGGAGACGAGCGCCACTGCCGCGGCAAGGTCGCAGGCGGGCTCTGAGATTTTCAGGCCGCCGGCGATGTTAAGATAGACATCGGAGCCTGAAATTCCGAGACCGGCCCTCGCATCCAGCACCGCCAGAATCATCGCGAGCCGGCTTGCGTCCCAGCCCACCACCGCACGTCGCGGCGTGCCATAGCCGGCAGGCGCCACCAGGGCTTGAATCTCGCACAAAAGCGGCCGCGTGCCTTCCAGCCCCGCGAATACCGCCGTGCCCGGCGCGCTCGATTCGCGATCGCCCAAAAAGAGCGCGGACGGATTGGGCACTTCCATCAGGCCCCGGCCCGTCATTTCGAAGACGCCAATCTCGTCGGTGGCACCGAAGCGGTTCTTCACGGCGCGCAAAATGCGGAAATGATGGCCACGCTCGCCTTCGAAATAGAGCACCGCATCCACCAGATGCTCGACCGCCTTGGGACCGGCAATCTGGCCGTCCTTGGTTACGTGGCCCACAAGGATCAGCGCCGCCCCGCAAGACTTGGCGTAGCGCACCAGGTCGAAGCTCGCGGTCCTTACCTGCGCGATGGTGCCGGGTGCGGCGTCCAGTGCGCCCGTCCAAAGAGTCTGGATGGAATCGATGGCGACGATGCCGGGCGGCTTCGCCCCTTCCAGGGTTGCCAGGATGTCCTCGACATTGGTGGCCGCGCCCAGGTGAAGAGGCGCCGCCGACAGGCCCATACGCCCCCCTCGCATGCGCACCTGCGCCATCGCCTCCTCGCCGGAGATATAGACCGCCTGGCCGCCCGTCCTTGCGTATTCGCCCAGCGCTTGAAGAATCAAAGTGGACTTGCCGATGCCGGGATCGCCTCCCACCAGAAGGGCCGAGCCTGGCACCAATCCGCCCCCGGTCACCCGATCGAATTCGGCGATTCCGGTGCGCCTTCGTTCCGGCGGCGTGTCTTCGGTCGCAAGATGCTCCAGCGCAAATTTGCGGCCCTTGCTGCGGCGGCCGCTGCCGATGGGAGGTGCCGCGCCTTCCTCGGTGATGGTGTTCCAGCCGCCGCAGGCCTCGCA
>JBOHKF010000420.1:0-3640 GCA_050729015.1 Rhizomicrobium sp.
ATCGTGGCCGGCTTGAATTCTTCTTTCACGTCACCCGCTTCCGCCAATAGCGTGGCGGCGGTGGTCGAGGCATTCGACGCGGCCTTGGCGAAAGCGGTGGAGCGGATTGTGGATTGGGCGCTGGCTCTTCCTCCGCCTGAAAAACTTGCTCCATGAAAGGGCGATGCACTCTGGAGCAAGGAAAAGTGCGAAGCGGTTTTCCGTCGGGAATTGCGACCAGACACATAACTCAGGCGAAACTCTGCGCCACCCGCCGGCCGATCTCCGCCAGCGCCGTCTCCAGCACCTCCGTCGTCCGGCCGGAGCCGCTGAGATAGGCGGCTGCGAGCACGGGCTTGCGGCCGGGCGGCCGGAAGATCGCATTGTCCACGGCGGCGCCGCGGGCTCCGGTGCCGGTCTTGTCGCCCTCCGTCCAGGATTGGGGCACGCCCTTGCGCAGGCGGTTGGCTCCGGTGCGGCAATTGCCGAGCCAGGTGAGAAGCCTGGTTCGCGAATCCACGCCGAGACCGTCGCCGACCAGCAGCAGCGTCATGGTCTTGACCATCGCTCGCGGCGTGGTGGTGTCGCGGGGATCGCCCGGCAGATTCTCGTTCAAGTCGGGCTCGTTGCGATCCAGCCGGGTCGTGGCATCGCCCAGCCTTCGCAGCCAGGCAGTGAGCGCCTCGGGTCCGCCGGTCCGGGCGAGAAGAAGGTTGGCCGCGCCATTGTCGCTTTCCTCGACCGCGGCGGCGCACAAGGCTTCGACCGACATGCGGCCGTGGCTGACGTGCGCCGCCGTCACCGGCGAATGGCCAAGCAAGGCGGAGGCGGAATAGGGGATCGCCTCATCGAGCGCCAGCCCATGGCTTTCGGCGAGCGACAATGTTTCCGCGGCCAGGAGCCACTTGAAGGACGAGCACATGGCGAAGCGTTCGTCGGCCCGCCAGAAAAGGCCCTTGCCGCTTTGGGTGTCGAGAGCTGCCAGCCCCGCCCGTCCTCCCACCCGCTCTTCGAGCGCCTTGAAGAAGGCCTCGCTTTGCGTGGCCCTGGCCCTGGCCCAGACTCCGCCCACCGGAAGCTGAGCCGCCGCCGCCAGGCCGGCGGCTAAAAATCCCCGGCGATGAAATACACCCACGCGCCCCACCTCGGCTGTTGCGATTCTCATTATGTACGAATGGCGGAACTGTAATGAAACCGGAACCTCGGGCGAGGTCCGGGCATTGTCTCTGAAATTCCGGCCGGAGTCATCCCATGCTGCGTTGGGCGCTTATCTTTCTGGTGATCGGCCTGATCGCCGGCGTGCTGGGATTTACCGGCGTGGCCGGCGCCTCCTTCGCCATTGCCAAGGTCCTGTTCTTCATCTTCATGCTGGTTTTTCTGGTGCTGCTGATCGCCGGCCTCACCTTGGCGCGAAAGTTGGGCGGGGGCTGACATCGCTTTCGATGCGCCGGCGGCTCCTCGCTTCATTGACCCTGATCGGCTGGTTGAGCGCGGCTCCCGCCTTTGCGGCTTGCGATCTATCGGCGCCGGACGCCCTTGGTGCCGGTCAAGGCGATTGTGGCCGGCTTTGGGCCGATGCCAATTTGCGCCTCGATCAGATTCAGATCGTGGGCACGGCGGAAAGCTACAAGCTGGCGCCCACCGATCAACTGTTGTCCTTGATCCGGATGGGGGGAAAGGCGGGCGCGCAGGCGCTCGACTTTGGCCAGCCCGCGCTTTCGGCCCAGCTCGACTTGGGCGCCCGCTCGCTCGAATTCGACATCGCCGCCGATCCCGCCGGCGGCCTCTATAAGCATCCCGCGGGTGCCTCGATGGCGGGCGAGCTTCTCGATCCTGCCTATGTCGCGCGCATGTCGGAGCCCGGCGTCAAGGTGATCCATGTTTTCGACGTGGACTATCGCTCGAGCTGCCTCACCTTGAAGGACTGCCTGACCGAAGTCCTGACCTGGAGCCGGACCCACCCCCGCCACCTTCCCTTCGTGATCGTGCTTCATACCAACGACCGCAAGACATCCATGCCGGGCGCAACCAGGCCGGCGCCCTTCGATGGAGCGGCCTTCGAACGGCTGGACGCGTTGATCCGCTCGCTGTTCGAGCCGCGGGAACTGATCGTGCCCGACGACGTGAAAGGCGCCTATCCGAGCCTGCGGGCTGCGGTTGCGGGCAGAGCCTGGCCCAAGCTCGCGGAGGCGCGCGGCAAGACGATCTTCCTTCTGGACGACACGCCCGCCAAGGTTGCGCTTTATACACAGCCCGCAAGTAGCGAAGCGCCTTCGCTGCAAGGCAAACCGATGTTCGTGACGGTGAACGAGGATTCCCCGCTCGCCTCTTTTCTTTCCATCGAAGACCCGATCAAGGATTTGGCGCGCATCGAAAGCGACGTGGCAGCCGGCTTCATCGTCAAGACCCGCGCCGACCGGGGGACCCGCGAAGCCCGCCAGCGCAATATGGCGCGCCGCGATACCGCCTTTTCCTCCGGCGCCCAGATCGTGGTGACGGACTTCCTGCTCCCGGACCGGAAGATCGGCGATTATCAGGTGAAGCTTGCCGGCCCCGCCCGATGCGACACCAAGACGGCGGGAAATCTTTGTGCGGGGGTTGAATTTCCCGCCCGACCGGCGGCGCAAAACCGCCGCTGATCTCACCTCTCGCACTTGATGGCGGCCGCCATGGCACGCCACGGCCCGATGTCCCAGTGGTTTGCGGCAAGCGGCGATGGCGAAGGCAGAATCCAGACCCTTGTGTCGCCGATTTTTTCCTTCTGCATGCCCGCTCCCGCCCTCCTTCCCATCACCGCCCGGCCCGCGGTCAGGCTGGTAAAGGCAAGATGGCGGGGGCCGATGGTCAGAATGCGGCCGCGCAAGGCCTCCCGGGCCTCCCATCCCAGGCTGTCCTTGGGCAGTTGGCGGTCCATGCCGAAGACATGCTTGGCGATATCGGTGAGGCCGATGCCCAGTTCCCACAAGCCGGGATAGTCGGCGGGCTCGAAAAGCCGCGGCGTGAGCCTCACCTCGTAAAGCGTCCGCCAGAATCGGTTCTGGGGATGGGCGTAATAGGCCTTGGCGGCTGCGGATCGCCGTCCCGCGGCGGTGCCGCAAAAGACCAGCTTGAGGCCCGGCTTCAGCCGTTCGGGAAGAACATGAGGCCCGGCGTCCATCACGCCGGCGCCGTCCGCCAGCGTCTCCGGCCCAGGCCGTAGAGCGGCACGGCCACGGCCAGGCTGAGAAGGGAATAGATTCCGGTCCGCCAATCCGAAACCACGAACAGGACCAGGAGGGCGGCGTTGGCCGCGATGGTGAGGATGGCGGGCCAGGGATAGAGCGGCATCCGGTAGGGCCGGGGAAGATCGGGCTCGGCCTTGCGCATCCTGATCGCGCCATAGCTCAAGAGCAGAAAGATCAGCATGATGTTGGGCGCATAGAGATTGAGGAGCACTTCATAGAGCTCCCCCTTGATCGTCTCGGCGCCGGCGATCACCAGCGCGGTGGCAACGACCACCACCACAAGGGCTGCGCGCGGCGTGCCGCTCTTGGACACATGCGCCAGCTTTTGCGGCAGGCGGCCTTCGCGGGCCATGGCATAGGTGTTGCGCACGTGCTCCATCACCTGGAGATTCGCGATGGTGGCGACGCAGATCATGGAGAGCAGCGTCACCGCGACG
>JBOHKF010000421.1:0-5123 GCA_050729015.1 Rhizomicrobium sp.
CCCGAGCCGCCGCTTTGCAGATTGCGGCCTTCGTCCAGGCGGTGAAAGGGGCGGAAGGCTTCCTCGCGCCGGCTCTCGGGAATGCCCGGTCCGTCATCCTCGACGGCGATTTCGGCATGCCGGTCGCCTGCCGTCAGCGTCACCACCACATGGCGGCCCGCCTTGAGCGCATTATCCACCAGATTGGTGAGGCAGCGGCGCAACGCGGCCTTTTTGACATTGAGACGGACATGGGCGGGGGTTTGCACCTTGAGCCGGCCCTCGCCGGCGGCGCGGGCCTTGGCCGCGGCGCCGGCGGTATCGCGCACCAATTCGCTCAAATCGCTGTCCGCGGACTCCTCGCCGCCTTCGCCTCGGGCAAAGGCGAGGTAATCGTCCAGCATGTGCTCCATTTCGAGGACGTCGCTTCTGAACGCGCGGATATCGGCATCGTCGCGCATCATCGCCAAGGCCAGCTTCATGCGGGTGAGCGGGGTCTTGAGGTCGTGGCTCACGCCCGCCAGCATTTCGGTGCGCTGGGCGACATGCCGTTCAATGCGCGCGCGCATAGTGACAAAGGCCTGGGCCGCGCGCCGCACTTCGCTGGCTCCGTAAGGCTTGAAGTCGGGCACGGACCGGCCCTTGCCGAACATGTCTGCCGCCCGCGCCAACCGCTCGATGGGCCTGACCTGGTTGCGAAGAAACAGGATCGCCACGGCCAGCAGGATGAAGGCCGAACCCGCCATCCAGACGATGAAGATGTCAGGCTTCGACACGGTGATCCGGTCGCGCGGCACCACCACTTCCAGCACGCCGTCCTTCACGTCCACTTTGATGTCGAAGCCATCACCGGCCCGGCTGGTCTGGAAATGCCGGTGCGGCCCCATGCTGCTGGCCAGAATGTCATCCAGCGCCTTGTCAATGGTGCTGGATGGCGGCTGAACCGGCGGTGCCAGCCGCTCGCCGTCGTGGAAGGCGAGGCGATAGCGGAGCTCGTGGGCGGAGAGGGCGCGCAGCCCGTCACGTTCCAAAGTCGGCGTGGAGTCCTCGAGCGTGGCCAGGAACGCGACATCGACGGCCACATCGCGCGCCATGCGTCGGGTGGTGGTGTCGAGGTCGCGTTCGAAAAAGACATAGGAGACGATCCCCTGCAGCAGCACCACCGGCGCCACGATGATGATCAGCGAGCGGCCGAACAGGCCCCGCGGCAGGAACCGCTTGACAAAACGCCCGATGCCTAAGCGTTTCCGGCGGCGGTGTGAAGCTTTGGTCATGCGCTTTGCCGGTCCGGCACCAGCACATATCCCACCCCGCGGACGGTCTGGAGATAAAGCGGTAGCTTGGGATCGTCCTCGATCTTGCGACGAAGCCGCGTCACCTGCACGTCGATCGAACGTTCCAGGGCCACACCCAGGCGCGCGCAGAGATCGCTGCGCGAGAAAGGCTGGCCGGCATTGGCCGCGAAAAGTTGCAGGAGCGCGCTTTCCGAGCTTGTGAGCTTGACCGGTTTACCGGCGCGGGTGAGGCGTGAAGCGGCGGGGTCGTAGACGGCCGCTCCCATTTTCACCGGACGGGTGGTGCTTGCCATCGGCGGCGCGGCGCGGCGCAACAGCGCGTGAATCCGCAACAGGAGTTCCCGCGGCTCGAAGGGCTTGGGCAGATAATCGTCCACCCCCAATTCCAGGCCTTGAATCCGGTCGTCGGGATCGCCCTTGGCCGTGAGCATCAGGATGGGCAGTTGCTGCGAAGCAACGCGCGCGCTTTTGGCAAGCTCGAAGCCGGACTCACCGGGCATCATCACGTCCAGGATCAGGCAATCGAACGCCATGCTCTTCATCAGGAGGCGCGCGTCCTCGACACTGGCGGCGGCGCTGACCCTGAACCCGTTGCCCGAAAGATAGCGGATCAGCAGCGCCCGCAGTCGCTCGTCGTCATCCACCACCAGAAGATGCGGGTCCGAAAGCGAGGGTTTGGCCGGCGTCATGGCTGCTATTCCCGATTGCCCGCCTAAAGTCCGCGCCTGGGACTTGCGGGGTTTGCGTCCGCCATGCTGACATAACTAGAACCTGGGCAAAGATGGGGCAAGGCCCGGCAGAAGTTCAAGAATTCCGCCCCAAGAGAAGCGGAAAATCCGGACGGCGGACATGGCAAATGTGATCCCTTTCGATAGACGCAGCGGCAGTCTCTGGTATGACGGCAAACTGGTGCCTTGGGTCGAAGCCAAGACTCACGTGCTCACGCATGGGCTTCATTATGCCTCCTGCGTGTTCGAAGGCGAGCGCATCTATGGCGGGCGGATCTACAAGCTCAAGGAGCACACCGAGCGGCTGTTCAAATCGGCGGAAATTCTGGGCCTGAAAATTCCCTTCACGCAGGACGAGATCAACGCCGCCTGCAACGCGGCGGCGGACGTTCAGAGCATCAAGGACGGCTACGTGCGCCCCGTGGTATTTCGGGGCAGCGAGATGATGGCGGTCTCGGCTCAGAACACCAGGATCCATGTCGCGATCGCGGCGTGGGAGTGGCCTTCCTATTTCGATCCCAAGGAGAAACTCAAGGGCATTCGGCTCGACATCTCGCCCTGGAAGCGGCCGGCGCCGGATACCGCGCCCACCGAGGCCAAGGCCGCCGGCCTCTATATGATCTGCACCATGTCCAAGCATGCGGCCGAAGCCAAAGGCTATGCCGACGCGATGATGATGGACTATCGCGGCTATGTGGCCGAAGCGACGGGCGCCAATGTGTTTTTCGTGAAGGAGGGGAGCCTGCACACGCCGACGCCCGATTGCTTCCTCAATGGCATCACGCGACAGTCGGTGATCGCCATCGCCAAGGCGCATCAGGTCCAGGTGATCGAGCGCCACATCCTGCCCGATGAACTCAACCGGTTCAGCGAATGCTTCATCACCGGCTCGGCCGCGGAAGTCACGCCGGTGTCCGAAATCGGTCCCTATCGCTTCAAGCCCGGAAGGCTCACCGAAACCTTGATGACGGCCTACCGCGACGAAGTCAGAGGCATCCGGGCCGTAGCCTAATTTTTGCGCCAGCGGGTGGCGGCCTGGTCGTCGCTTGCCCGTTGCTCGACCCAGTGACGCGCCGTCCCTCGCATCTCTTCCTTCCAGAAGGGGGCCTTGGTCTTGAGGTAATCCATCAGGAACTGACAGGCTTCGAACGCCGCATGGCGGTGCGATGACGCTACCATGGCGAGAACGATCCGCGCTCCGGGCGCGAGGGCGCCGACGCGATGGATCACGGTGACGCCAAGGAGCGACCAGCGATCGCCTGCTTCTTCCACCATCCGGCCGATTTCGGCCTCCGTCATCTTGGGATAGTGCTCGAGCCTCAAGATGGACAAATCGCCCTCCTTGCGCACCCGGCCAACGAAACTGACGACCGCGCCGGCTTGCCCATCGCCAGCCAGCGCGTCCGCTTCCCGGTTGAGGTCGAAATCATCTTCCTGGATGCGGATGGTGACTTGCACGTTCAGCCTCCCGTCACGGGAGGAAAGAAGGCGATTTCATCATCGGCTCCGATTCGGGCGTCCAGTCCCGCATGGTGCTGGTTCACCGCCACGCGAATGCGGGAGAGATCGGCAAAGGCCTCGGCATAATGAGGACCGAGGCTTTTGAGGTGGGCAACCAGGGACGCGACATCGTGCACGGGCACGGCGAGGGTCTCCTGGCTCTTGCCGATTTTTTGCCGGAGCCATGCGAAATAGAGCAGGGTCATGCGCGGTCCTTGGCCAGAGGAACTGGGGGCCGGCCGGGCCGGATATAGGTGAGCCCGTTCTTGAAATAGACCACGCCGGTATAGACGGTGAGCGCGGCCGCTACCCAGAGAAGGATGTAGGCGACGGCTTCATAGGTCTCCGCCGCCAGAACCGGAGCCACCGCATAGGCCACGGGGGTGAGGATCATGGCGCCGATCGCCACCATCTGCACCGCGGTCTTGAATTTGGCGATGGCGGTTACCGGCACACTCACCCGGGTGCCCGCCAGGAACTCGCGCAGGCCCGAGACCAGTATCTCGCGGGAGAGAATGATCAGGGCCGGGACCAGCAGCAGCAAAGAGTGAAGCCCGGTGGTGAGGTTGAACTGGCGGATATCGCCTTC
This sequence comes from Rhizomicrobium sp., assembly GCA_050729015.1. Classification (GTDB taxonomy): domain Bacteria; phylum Pseudomonadota; class Alphaproteobacteria; order Micropepsales; family Micropepsaceae; genus Rhizomicrobium. The sequence goes on from JBOHKF010000421.1 coordinate 4,092, forward strand.
CGCCACCAGCATCATCAATGCCACCGCGACCAGCACTTTGTCGGCGATGGGATCCAGCATCCGCCCGATTTCCGATCCGGCGTTGAGCTTGCGGGCGGCGAAGCCGTCCAGCCAGTCGCTCACCCCCGCGATCACGAAGACCGCAAAAGCCAGAACCCGCGCCCCGGTGCCGGGCATCACGAAGGCCACCGCGAAAACCGGCACCAGAAGGATGCGCAGGAGAGTGAGGGCGTTGGGAAGCGCGATCATGGGGTGAGTTTAGGAGGCCAACTCCACAAAATCACGTGCCGGGATGGAAGAACTCGAAGATTTTCCGTGCCAGTGTTCCGCTTACCCCGGTGACGGTCTGAAGATCCTGAAGGCTTGCCCCGGCCACCGCCCGGGCCGAGCCGAAATGTTGCAGCAGCGCCCGTTTGCGGCGGGCGCCCACGCCCGAGATATCGTTCAGGGGATTGGCACCGATGGCCAGACTGCGCTTTTTGCGATGGCTGCCGATCGCAAAGCGATGGGCTTCGTCGCGCAGGCGCTGAAGATAGTAGAGAACCGGGCTTTTGGGATCGAGCCGGAAGCCGTCGCGGCCGAGCCGGTAGAAATGCTCCCGGCCGGCGTCGCGGTCCGGTCCCTTGGATATGGCCACCAGGTCCACATCCTCCACCCCGAGGTCGGCGAACACCTGGCAGGCCACCGACAGTTGACCCGGGCCGCCGTCAATCAGCACCAGATCCGGTCTCAGCCATTTGGAGTCCACCACCTGTTCGGATTCAGCCTTGACGAGGCGGGCGAAGCGGCGAATGAGGACTTCGCGCATCATCGCGTAGTCATCGCCGGCCGCCAAATCGGTGGTTTTGATATTGAATTTCCGGTACTGGCTTTTCTCGAAACCGTCGGGCCCGGCCACGATAAAGGCACCGATGGCATGGGCGCCCTGGATATGGGAATTGTCATAGACTTCGATTCGCCGGGGCGGTGATTCCAGCCCGAAGAGATCGGCAACCCCTTCCAGAAGCTGCCGCTGCGCGCTGTTCTCGGCGA
>JBOHKF010000422.1:0-1887 GCA_050729015.1 Rhizomicrobium sp.
ATCTAGATATGAGTCGTAATTAACGGAGACGGTCGATGTGGATTTTTGAAAATCACGAGGAATCAAATGGTTATCGCCACTGTGGCGCCAGGGGCGGACATTTCCGTGCCGGATTCGGCAAATTCGGCCATGGCCGCGGCGCGGGCGGGGGTTACGGCCGGCGGCGCGGGCTTTACGACTCCGACGAATTGCGACTGGTGCTTCTTTTTCTGATCGCCGAGAAGCCCCGGCATGGCTACGATCTGATCCGCGAGATCGCCGAACGCGGCGGCGAGCTTTATTCTCCCAGCCCCGGCGTCATCTATCCCACCCTCACCATGCTTCAGGACATGGGCTTGATCGTGGAAAGCGACAGTGCGGGCACGCGCAGAGTCTATGCCGCCACGGCCGAAGGCCTTTCCCATTTGGCGGCACGCAAGGAGCATGCAGATGCCCTTCTTTCCCGCATGGCGGAGCTGAAATCCTCGCAGAAAGGCGATACCGCTCCCGTGCGCCGCGCGATGCGCAATCTCTATGCGGCACTGGCCGAAAAGCTCTCGCGGGCGGAGAGCGATGAAGCGATGCACCGGATTGCCGCTCTTCTGGATGAGGCCACGCAAAAAATCGAGAGGAGCTGACTCCGCCGCGGACGTTGAACCATCGCCATTGTCGGGCGTTTTACGCTTTACGGCCTTGATGGGGAAAAGCAAATGTCCGATGGCGCCTTTCTTACAGATGTCAAGACTCTAAGAGACCGGGCGCGCAAGCACTTGGACCAAGGCGTGGTGACGGCCACCTACCAAGGCGACGTCCACAAGACCATCGAGATTCTGCAATCCGTGCTTGCCACCGAAATCGTCTGCGTCCTGCGCTACACCATGCATGCGGTGGCCGCCACTGGCATTTCCAGCGAAGGCGTCAAGAAGGAATTCGCCCAGCACGCCAAGGAAGAGCAGGAGCACATGATGGCGGTGGCGGAGCGCATCAATCAATTGGGCGGCAAACCCAATTTCAATCCCGAAGGCATGGCGAGCCGCGCGGCTTCGCAATATGCGGAAGGGGGCGACCTGGTGGGAATGATCCGGGAAAATCTCGTGGCCGAGCGCATTGCGGTGGACCATTATCGCGAACTGATCCGTTATTTCGGCAACCGCGATCCCGCTACCCGGGTGATGCTGGAAGCCATCCTGACGGTGGAGGAAGAGCATGCCAACGACATGCACGACCTTCTGGTTGCCCACGAAGGCCGCCCCATGCTGAACGGATGAGGCCGGCGCTTCCGGACTGGAATGAAATTGAGACACTTTCGCCAAGCTGATTGTCTTGGCGGCAGCCTCCCGTCATGGTGAGCAGTGGAACTCGCAATTCATCCGGCTCGTTAGAAGAAGCACCCGGAAACGGCCTCATGAAGGTTCTTCTCTTCCTCCTGATCTGCCTCGTCCCCGCTGAAGCCGCCGCGCAAGGCCTTGCGCCCATGGCGCTGAACGGCTTCTCCCGGCCGCCCGCCGACATTATTTCCGCGCCGGTCGAAAATCTGCGGGGCCGGGCAATAGGCCGGGTCGGCGGGGTAACGACCGATGCCAGGGGCAAGCCTGAGACGCTGACTGTTGACACTTCCAAGGGGGCCATGGTGGTGGCGGCGAGCGCCGCCAGCTACGACCAGGCGCATCATCTGGTCGTGGCCGATATTCCGGCGCGGCAGGCCGCGAACAACAGCCGCCATTGAGCGAACGCCGGCAAGCGCCGATCGGCGCTTTCATTCGCTGGCCGTACCTTCCGCAACCGGGCTAGGCTCGAGGCGCGCGAGTCCAAAGGCCTCATCCATGTGCTTTTCGGCCCCGGTCAGTTTCGGCGCCGCGGGTCTTTTGACCGCGGCAGGCGGTTTCACTCTGGCAAAAGCCAGGAAGC
>JBOHKF010000423.1:0-3017 GCA_050729015.1 Rhizomicrobium sp.
TACTGCCGTGGAACTGGAAGAAAAGCCGGGCTGCATCAAGCCTGGCCGCGTAGCCGCCCCACATATCGTCCTGCAAATATTGGGCAAGAACCCCGCCACCGCGCCGCGGTTCTGGCCGAATGCTTACCTTGCTCCAGCACCTTCATCACTAACGCCGTGTCGATCGCCTGGACCGGCAGGGCACCGATGATCGGCTCGGCATAGGTTTTGAGCGTCGCTTCCCATTGGCCGGCGTGCTTGTCATTGCGCCAGCCGGCGCGGTGCGCCTTGATGTAAGCCACGGCGCACGCCTTGAAGGTGATCGCCTTGGCCGCTTCTAGGCGTGCCCGGGCGCGTTCCTCACGCCGAGCTTCGACCGGGTCGATTCCCTGATGCCGGAGCCGGCGGGCATCCAGGGCGCGCGCGCGCCTCCTGCAAGCCGTAAAGCGCAAGCGGCCCGAGACCCATGTACCGCGGCCGGCCGTTGAGCATATAGCGCAACACCCAGGACGCGCCGCCCTCAGTGGATTTCAGATAGAGCCCGCCGCCATCGGCATACAATCCCGGCTTCGTGGCCAGATGGGTCACCCGTAACGCTGTGAGGGTGTCCGCTTATGATAGACATTTATCATTTTATATCAATGTGATAGGTCAATATCCCCGGCCGGTCCACAAACGCGTGCGCAACAGTTCACCGAACTCTGGCGAAGGGTGGCAGCGGTGGATTCGCTGATGACAAATTTCGGTCGTATCCACACCGACGCGTCAACACGGAAACCAGCCGGCTGAACGATGGCCACTACGCGCGGCGCTGCGGCGGGACCGCTGGCGGGTGATGATGCTGGCGTGCCGCCGCTTTCCGCAAGCCGGCGTGCGATGTACCGCTCGATCGATGCGACGGTGATATAGCGTGCTCGGCCCTCACGGAATGAGTCCAGTTCTCCGGTGTTCAGTAGTTGATAGAGTCGTTCAAGCCCACAACCGCCTAGCAATTCGCGGGCGACGCGCGGACGCACGAGGAAGCCTCGCGTATTAGACGAAAAGGGCCTGTTCGTCATGACCAGTTATCCTGTCTAATAACATCCGTGACGGACATGACGAAGCTATGGCGCAGATTGCGGCCCATCAATGACGGGCACTTAATTAGAAGCACCCACGTCGGCATGAATGGCGGTTGTGTGTAGTACGACGCGGAAATCACATTGTCCTAATGCACCCGCGGCAAAACTTCACGGTCGCGAAGTCCGCGTTTGATCGCGCTGTCTTTTCCAGGGGGTCGTGTTCCGTCCTATCGGGACACGGTCTGCCAGTCGGCCGCTAAGTACGCATTGGATCGTCAGACGCAACAAGCGGGCAGATAGCCCCCTACGAATTGCGGCCGAGCAGTGAGGCGATGCAACCTGCGGCGCAATTCAAGATGGTTGCGGGGACCCACAGCCGCGTTTGTTATAACTCTGCCAACCGCCGGCTCGGCGTCGGCTTTTCGGTTGGCGATATCGAGGATGGCGAGCAACTCGCCGCGTAGGACGGCATTGACCTCGCCACGCCCGACACCGGGCGTGAGAACGATCTCGCCGATGAGCGAACGGACCAACGCGGCCGCCCGCCTGCCCTGGTCCGGGTCCGCGAGGGCGGCCGCGAGATCACTGACTTTGCGGCGATAGACCTCGGCGATGTTCGGGTTGACATCGGGAATATCGGCCGGAGCCTCACGAACCCGAGCCTCGATCTCAGCTTTCTGCTGCTCAAGCTCGGTCATGCGGGTTTTCATCGCGGGCAGGTACATACCATCTTCGATGGCCGCCATGATGCCTTTGATGGCACGCTCGATCTTGGCCAGCGCCTGACGGTCGGCGCCTGCCTGGCCGCGACGTTCGTGATTCAGCCGGTTCTGCTGTTCGTGATAGGCGCGGACGGCTTCGGCGATTGCCTCAGGCGATACCAGCTTGTCCTTGAGACCGGCAAGCGCGCGGATTTCGATCACATGGCGGCGTATCGTTCGGCCGTTCTTGCAGGTGCCGCGCCGAAAATGATTGGTGCAGCCGTAACGATCTCTAACGACAACCCCATATTTTCCGCCGCAGCAGCCGCAGGTGAGAAGGCCCGATAAGAGGAATACCGGCCGGCGAGCCTGGTTAAGCTTCGCCGCCCGGGCAGCCCGGACGCCTCGCATCGTCGGCTCGAATATCCTGGCAAGTTCCGCCTGCCGGTCCTTTGCGGACTGCCACAACGCGTCATCGATGATGCGGAGTTGCGGAACTTCGGTCCTGATCCATTCGGTTTCCGGGTTCGGCCGGGATACCCGCTTGCCCGTATTCGGATCCTTGAGGAAGCGCTGCCGGTTCCAGACGAGCCGGCCGACATAAAGCTCATTGTTGATGATGCCATTGCCTCGGCAGACATGGCCCCGGATCGTGCCTTGCGACCATGGCCGTCCGCTCGGCGCGGGTATGCCTTCGCGATTCAAATCTGCGGCAATTGCCCGCGGGCTCTTGCCGGATGCGAATTCCTCGAATATCCGCCGAACGATCGCCGCTTGGCCGGGTTCGATCACCCGTTCGCCCCGGACTGGCTCGCCGCGGCTATCGACCGTGGTGACGACCCGATAGCCATAGCAGAGGCCGCCGCCCGCCTTCCCCTGTTCTACCCTGCCCCGCAGACCGCGGCGCGTCTTATCGGCCAGGTCCTTGAGGAAGAGCGCATTCATGGTGCCCTTGAGGCCGACATGAAGATGCGTGATCTCGCCCTCGGATAAGGTGATGATCTTGACGCCCGCGAAAGTCAGGCGCTTGAAGAGCCCGGCAACATCTTCCTGGTCACGGCTGATACGATCGAGCGCTTCCGCCAGGACAATCTCGAACTGACCGCGCAAGGCGTCGGCCAAGAGGTCCTGAATGCCTGCCCGGACAAGGCTCGCTCCCGAAATCGCCCGGTCGCTGTAGCTCTTGACGATGGGCCAGCCCTGCCGCTCGGCATGGAGGTGGCAGAGGCGCAATTGATCGTCGATCGAGGCCTCGCGCTGATTGTCTGAGGAATAT
>JBOHKF010000424.1:0-7640 GCA_050729015.1 Rhizomicrobium sp.
AAGATAGATTGCCCAGCCCAAGGGTCCGAGGAAGCCGACCACGGCGATCCACAGCGGCGAACGGCCACTGCGGATGATGTGCCAGGCGAGGGCCAGATCGACGATAAAGACAAGGCCGAAGCCGAGGCCGAAATTGAAACCCAGCATGGCTCAGCTCTGCTTCTCGAATTTTCCGGAAGGCTGCTCCTTCCAATAGGTCACGTCATGGCCGGATTCCCCGGCCTTTTTCCAGGCGGCGCGGGCCTGGCCGAGAGCATACGAATCGCGCCCGTCGAACAAAAGCACCACCCGGGCGAAAGCGGCAAGGTTCTGCCAGTCCTGGGGCTCGGTGCCGCCGACGCAGAAGAGGACCCGGGCGTCGTTGGGGTTCTCGTCTTCGACCGTGATCAGAACCGGCTGACGTTTGGGGTCGCCATCGCCCGACCGGGCGTGGGCGAGAAAGCTGGCTTCGTCATAAGCCCAAAGGAGATTATCGAGCATGGCGGAGCGCTCCGCGGATTCCGTCTTGATCACGGCGCGCCAGCCGCGTTGCAAGGACTTCTCAATCAGCCCCGGCAGGATGTCTGTCAGCGGCCGCCGCTCCAACTGATAAAAAAGCGCTTCCGTCACGTTTCGTAATGCTCGCGCACCAGTTGATCGAGCAGACGCACGCCCCAGCCGGTGCCCCAACTGGGAATCATCGGCTTGTGCTCGCCGTCCTGCCAGGCGACACCGGCAATGTCCAGATGCGCCCATGCGGTTCCGTCTTCGATGAACCGCTTGAGGAATTGGGCCGCGGTGATCGAACCGGAATTGGGACCTCCGATATTCTTCACATCCGCGATCTTGGATCGGATCATTTTGTCGTAGGCGGGATCGAGGGGCAGGCGCCACACCCGTTCGCCGGTGTGACGTCCCGCCTCGATCAGACGGGAAACCAGCTTGTCGTCATCGGAAAATACGCCGGCATGCTCGAAACCCAATGCCTGCACAATCGCGCCGGTGAGCGTGGCAAGGTCGATGACGAATTTCGGCTTGAAGCGCCGCTGGGTATAAGTGAGCGCATCGGCCAGCACCAGCCTGCCCTCGGCGTCGGTATTGAGCACCTCGATGGTCTGGCCCGACAAGGATTTCAGCACGTCATCGGGACGAATGGCATCGCCGCCGGGCATATTCTCGACCAGGCCGATCACGCCTACGGCATTGACCCGGGCCTTGCGGATGGCGAGCGCCATCAAGGCGCCGGTGACGGCCGCGGCGCCTCCCATGTCGCCCTTCATTCCCATCATGCCGGCGCCGGATTTGAGGGACAGCCCACCGGAATCGAAGCACACGCCCTTGCCGACGAACGCCACCGGCGGCGTCCTTTTCTTTCCCCCAGCCCATTGCATCACCACCAGCTGACTCTCGCGGGCGCTACCCTGACCGACGCCCAGTAGGGCGCCGAAACCTTGGCGCCGCATCTCGGTTTCGCCCAGCACGTCGATTTTCACGCCCAGTTTCGCCAGCGCCCTGGCGCGCCGGACAAATTCCTCGGGATGAAGAACGTTGGGCGGCTCGTTCACCAGATCGCGGGCGAGGCAAATGCCTTGCGCCACCGCCTCCAGCCCATGGAATGCGCGCTTGGCGCCACCGACATCGGCGGTGACCAGTGTCAAGCCCGAAAGGCGGCTTTTATAATCATCCAGGTTGCGGGTGCGGTATTTGTTGAAGCGATAGCCCCTTAAGAGGGCGCCGAAGGCGAGATGGGCCGCCGCATCGGCCGGCTTGACCTTCGCCGATTTGGGAATCTCGATCTCAAAACCGGCTTGGCTTTCGCCGGCGCCTTCCAGCCGTGCCGCGATTTGCGCGCCGATCCGATCCAGGGCCTTGGCATCCAGCGTCTCCGGCTTTCCCAGGCCCACCACCAGGATGCGAGAACGTGCAAGTCCAGGCGGGGCGGCAATCTCCAGCATCTGCCCGGCCTTTCCGGTGAAGCGGGAGAATTTAAGCGCCCGGCCCAGCGCACCGGCGCTGGCGCGATCGGCCCGGTCAGCCGCTTGTGACAATTTTCCGCCTTCAAGCGCTGCTACCACCCAGCTTCCCGCCTCAGCTGCGGGGAGCGTCCGGGAAAACGAAACCTGCATGCGTGTCCTTTCGATGTGCCAGGTTGGCGATGTGCCAGGTTGGCGATGTCTCAGGTTGGCGGAAAGCGGAACGGCGGTGCTAGTTTAGGGCGAATCGCGCGCGCGGAGCAAAAGCCACGTTCGCCGGCAAGAAGCTTGTGATGACAGCGGGTCACCATAATCGGTCTTTAGCGGGACGGCCATACCGGGCGTGGAAGCCCGGCTGCCTCTCGCGCTATGTGCTGGGCCAGCTTCTGGGTCCGGTGGCGCTGCTCGCCTTTCTCCTGACCTGCGTCATTCTGCTCACCCAATCGCTCAGACTCTTGGACCTCGTAATCAATCGCGGGCAGTCCGCGCCAACTTTCATGTATCTGCTGATTCTGATTCTGCCCGGCCTGCTCGTCATCATTCTTCCCATCGCTTACTTCTTCGGCACCCTCTTCACCTTGTCGCGACTCAATAATGACAGCGAACTGGTGGTGATGGCGGCGGCCGGTTACGGCCAGCGGCAACTGGCGGCGCCGGTCTTCATTGCCGCCCTGGTGGCGATGGCGATCACCTGGGTTTGCTCGCTTTGGCTGATGCCGGCGGGACAGCGGGCGCTCAACGCCAAGGTGCTGGACATCCGCGCCGACATCGGGGCGGCGCTTCTCAACGAAGGCGAATTCAACACCCCGGCGCCGGGCCTTACCGTCTTCATCCGCCTGCTGGGCAATGACGGCCAGATCCGCGGCGTTCTGGTCCACGACAGCCGCGATGCCAAGCGGCCGATGACCTATCTCGCCGAACGCGGCATTCTCGCCCAGACGCCGCAAGGCACGCGCCTTATCATGGTGGACGGGACGGTCGAGCAAAGCGCCAAGGGCGGCGGGCAATTGTCGGTGCTGAAGTTCCGCCGCGACGTCTTCGATCTGGATCAATTCGCCGGTCCGGCGCGGGTGAACCGGCGCCAGACCAACGAACGCTCGCTGGGCGAACTGCTCCATCCTCGCGAGAAGAACCTCTCCCCGGCGCTGCGGTCGGCCTATCTGGCCGAAGCCAACAACCGACTGTCGCAGCCGCTTTACTGCCTTGCCTTCGCGCTGATTGCGCTGGCCGCGGTACTCAGAGGCAAGCGGCAGCGCGGGGCGCTGGCGATGCGGCTCACCATGGCTTCGCTGGCGGCGGCGGCGGTGCGCATCGCGGGCTACGGCGTCGCCGGCCCTGCCGCCCATCATCCGGCGTGGAACATACTTTTCTATTTCATCCCCCTCCTCGGCGGCGGCCTGGCGCTGGTGGTCCTTCTCGGCTTCAGCCCCAGCGCCGTCCTGGCGCGCCGGAGGCGCTTGAAAGCGACGCCGGCATGAGCTGGTCGTGGACGCTCTACCGCTATCTGGCGGTGCAATTCTTCCTGGGCATTGTGGTGGTCTATTGCGGCTTTCTGCTGCTCGGCTTCTCCATCGACATCGTGGATCTTCTGAACCGGACCGCAGCCCACGCGGTGGCAAGTTCGGTGGTGGTGGGCATGGCGTTGCTGCAATTGCCGGACCTGGGACAGAAGATGCTGCCGTTCGCCATCCTCCTGGGCGGCGCCTTCACTTTCGCCCGCCTGAGCCGAAGCCATGAATTGGTGGCGACCCGCGCCGCCGGGGTCTCGGCCTGGGACTTCCTTCTTCCCCCGCTCACCGTCGCGGTGATGGTGGGAATTTGCGCGGTCACGATCTTCACGCCCATTTCGGCGCGCATGTTCGGCGAGTTCGCCGGCCTTGAAGCGCGCTATGTCAAGGGCGACGCCTCGCAGCTTTCGATTTCCCAGAACGGCCTCTGGCTTCGGCAGGGCGATGAGAAGCAGCAATCGGTGATTCATGCGCTGCGCGTCGCCGATCAGGGTCAGCACCTGGAGGACGTGATCGTCTTTCTTTACGGGACGGAAGACCATTTCCTGGGCCGGATAGATGCCAAGAGCGGCGACTTGAAGAACCACGCCTGGGTGTTGAAGGACGCTTGGGTTTCCGGCGCCGCCGGCAGACCGGTGCATCACCGCGTTTATCGTCTCGGGACCACGCTCACGCCCGCCCAAATCCAGGAAAGCTTCGCCTCGCCCGATACCCTGTCCTTCTGGGACCTTCCCCGGTTCATCCACGCCGCCCAGGCGGCCGGCTTCTCGGCGACGCGCTATCAGCTTTATCTGTACACGCTCTACGCGCTGCCGATCCTGTTTGCGGCCATGGTGTTCATGGCCGCCAGCTTTTCCTTGCGGCTGTCGCGCGAAGGTGGCATCGCCAGGGTGATAATGCTGAGCGCCGCGTGCGGCTTTGCGGTCTATTTTTTCTCCAATCTCACCCGGGTGCTCGGGCAGTCGGGAGCGGTTCCTGCGCTGCTCGCGGCCACCGCGCCGGCTGTCGCCGCCATCCTTATCGGCATGACTCTGCTTTTCAATCAGGAGGATGGATGAGTAGGGGCCGTCAGGCACTCATCCGATTCCTGTTGTTGGGCGCAGCCACAACCCTTTGGGCGATGGAGGCGATGGCGGCTGCCCGGCAACCCTCGCCGCGACCGGCCTCGCCGCCCGGGCAGCAGGTCCTGCTGGACGCCGACCAAGTGATCTATGACGGAGCCAACCAGACCGTATCGGCGGTCGGCCATGTCGAGATCGTCGATGACGGCCGCATTCTTGAGGCCGACCGGGTCAGCTATGACCAGAAAACCGACACCGTCGCCGCCGACGGCCATGTCAGCCTGACCGACCGGCTGGGCAATGTCGCCTTCTCCGATCATGTGGTGTTGACCGATCATATGCGCGACGGGGCGCTCTCCGGCTTCGGCGCGCTGATCGGCAAGAATGGGCGGCTGGTCGCGGCCAGCGCCCAGCGCGTGGGCGGCACGATGGTCATCGCCCATTACGCCAACTACAGTCCCTGCAAAATCTGCAATCGGCCCGGACAGAAGACCCCACTCTGGCAAGTGAAGGCGGAACGCGTGGTCTTTGACCAGGTCAAGCACCGCATCCATTTTTCGGATGCGTCGCTCGACATTCTGGGCGTACCCGTCCTTTACGTCCCCACGCTCACCGAGCCCGATCCCACGGTAAAGCATGCCAGCGGATTGCTTACCCCCGACCTCGGCAACGCTTCAACCGTGGGTTATTTTCTGCGCCTGCCCTACTACATTTCCCTTTCGCCGAGCAATGACCTGACGCTGGCGCCGGAAATAACCACCGAACAGGGGGAATTGCTGGAGTCGGAATATCGCCAGCGCTGGGAAAATAGCGGCATGTGGCTGCAGGATTCGATCGCTTACAATCCGGAAGGCGGCTTGGGCGGTCACGGCCCCGGTCCACAATTCTACGACCACCTGTTCGGCTCGGGCCAATTCGCGATCGCCGATGGCTGGCATTGGGGCTTCAACAGCGAACTCACCAACAATACCGCCTACATGCGCTTCTACGATATTTCCTACCTCGACCGGCTGGTGAACAATTTGTTCGTCGAGAACGACGCGGGCCGCTCGCGTTTCGCATTGTCAGGCTACTATTTCCAAGGCCTGCGCTCGACCGACGTCCAGGGTCTGATTCCCTATGTCCTGCCCGAACTCGATTATAGCTTCATTCCCGCGAGCGAGGTGGCCGGCGGCCGATTTCGTTTCGACGTCAACAGCGTCAGCCTCGCCCGCTCCCTCGGTCCCGACAGCCAGCGTCTGACCGGCGAACTCAATTGGCGCCTTCCCATGATCTGGGGGGACGGCCAACTGTGGACGTGGATCGCCGATGCCCGCGGCGACATGTTTCACGTCGACAACAACGACCTTGCGGATTTCCCCGACGTGCCCGACAAGAGCCGCTATGTCGGACGCGGTATTCCCTATCTGGCGCTCGATTGGCGATGGCCCTTCATCGCCAATGATCGGGGCCGCACCTCCTATGTTGTGGAGCCCTTGGCGCAACTGATTGCCCAGCCTTACGGCGGCAACCCCGCAGGCCTTCCGGCGGAGGATGTGGATGCCTTCGAATTCGACGACAACAATATCTTCAGCATCGATCAATTGCCCGGCTACGACCTGGTGGAGAGCGGGCCGCGCGCCAATGTCGGCGTCACCGCCTCCGCCCTCTTCCGGGGCGGTGAATTGGACGGACTTCTTGGCCAAACCTACCGGGTCAAGCCCGACCCCATCTTCGCCGATTTCGTCGGCGCCAACGGCGCCAGCTCCGACATCATCGGCCGCGTTACCTTGAAGCTGCCCCATCTCGACTTCACCGACCGGCTGGATTTCGACCGCGCCAACGGCACCGTGAGGCGTCATGAAGTTTACTTCACCGGTACCTATGGACGCTCTTCGATCCAGATCGCCTATTTGCAATTGCCTGCCGCAGTTCCCGATCTGCAATTGCCGCCGGACGCGGTGACCCTGGAACTGCCGTCGCGCGAGCAGATCAACGCCCAGGCCGACGTCAACTTCTACGAAAACTGGCAGGCATTCGCCGCGGTGGAGCGCGACCTCCTGAGAGGCCAGATGCTGGATAGCGAATATGGCCTGGGCTATGAGGACGAATGTCTGGCGATTTCGCTCGCCTACCGGCGCAAATTTGTGGGTGACATCGCCCAGGGAGTTCCCCCCGACACATCGGTGATCCTGCGCTTCTCGCTCAAGACCGGCGATCAGGCCATCGAGCCTTTCAGCCTTTTCCCCCGTAATATCTTCAACACCAGCCATCCATAGAAACCGACCAAACTTGATCCGACGCGGAAATGGCTTATTCTGGCCCGTGGGTTAGGGGGCGATACGGATTTGCGGGGAGTCCGGCAGCCGGGCCCCGTATCGAAACAGCGGTGAACCTTTAGACCCATGCGCATCCTTGTTATCGCGTTGCTGGCTCTTGGCTTTTGGACCCGGCTTGGCTTGGCGGCCGAGGCGCAAAGCATGGCCCCGGTCGAGCCACCAGCCGGGGCGGGCGAGGCTTCCGTCCAAGCCCCCGCAACGCCGGTCGGGCCGGACAAGGCCAAACCCCAAGCGACCGCGGCTCAACCCGAAATCTGGGAACCGGCCGTGATCCATGCCGAGGACAACGGCGCCTATACCGATGGCATTGCCGCGGTGGTGAACGACATCTCGGTCTCGGAATACGAAGTGCGCCAGCGGCTGGCGCTGTTTCTGGCCACTTCCGGCATTCAGCCGGCGGCCGACGGGCTCAAGCGCATCCGCGCCCAGATTCTCACGCAGTTGGAAGATGAAAAGCTGGAGTTGCAGGAAGCGATCAAGAAACACATCACGGTGTCGCCGGCGGAAGTGGACGCCCAGATCAGCCGCATGCTGGGCGAAAATCACTTGACCGAGGCGCAATTGCGCGAGGTCCTCGCCAATGCGGGGGCAAGCGAAGAAGCGCTGCGCGGCCAGATCACCGCCCAGATCGCCTGGCAGAAGACGGTGCAGGACGAATATCAGGATCGCATCAACATCACGCCTGGGGAAGTGGCGGCGGAACTGGCCCGCTACGCCGAAGGCGCGGACAAACCGCACTATCTGGTCAGCGAGATTTTCTTCCAGGTGGACAATCCCGACAAGGATGCCGATGCCTTGAAG
>JBOHKF010000425.1:0-8611 GCA_050729015.1 Rhizomicrobium sp.
ACCGGCAATGTGGGACGCGAAATGCTTGCGGTACTGGCGGAGCGCCAGTTTCCGGCCAGCGAGGTGGTGGCGCTTGCATCCACGCGCTCGATAGGGACCGAGGTTTCCTTCGGCGACAGAATCCTCAAGATCAAGGCGCTGGATTATTTCGATTTCGCCGGCACCGACATCTGCCTGATGTCGGCGGGGAGCGCCGTTTCCAAGGAGTGGGCACCAAAGATCGCCAACAAAGGCGCCGTCGTGATCGACAATTCCAGCCACTGGCGGATGGACCGGGAGGTTCCCCTGGTCGTGCCCGAAGTGAACGCCGGCGCCCTCTCGGAAATCAAGAAGGGCATCGTCGCCAATCCCAATTGTTCCACGGCGCAGTTGGTGGTGGCGCTGAAGCCATTGCACGAATTCGCCACCATCAAGCGGGCGGTGATCGCCACCTATCAGTCCGTATCCGGTGCCGGCAAGGAGGCCATGGACGAGCTTTTCCGCCAGACCCGCGCCGTCTTCGTGGCCGACCCCATCGAGCAGGAGAAGTTTCCCAAGCAGATCGCTTTCAATGTGATCCCGCAGATCGCCGAGTTCCTGGATTCCGGCTATACCAAGGAAGAATGGAAGCTGATGGTGGAGACGCAGAAGATTCTGGATCCCGACATCCAGGTGACGGCGACTTGCGTGCGCGTGCCGGTCTTCATCGGCCATAGCGAAGCGGTGACCATCGAGTTCGAGAAGCCCATGACGGCCGAGAAGGCGCGCGCACTTCTGCGCCGGGCGCCCGGCGTGCTGGTCGTGGACAAGCACGAAGACGGCGGCTATGCGACGCCCATCGAATGTGCGGGTGAAGACGCCACCTATGTCAGCCGCATCCGCAAAGATCCGACGGTGGAAAACGGTCTCTCTCTCTGGATCGTGTCGGACAATCTGCGCAAGGGCGCGGCCCTCAATGCGGTGCAGATTGCCGAATGCCTGATCAATCGCAAATTGCTGAGGGCGGCTTGATGGTGGCCAAGGGCTACTGGATCGCACGCATCGAGGTGGAGGATCGCGAAATCTACAAGGCCTATGTCGCCGCCGCGACGCCGGCCTATGCGCGATTCCGGGCGAAATTCCTGGTCAGGGGCGGCAGATGCGAAGCGGTGGAAGGCCCCGGCCGCAGCCGCAATGTGGTGATCGAATTTGCGAGCTATGAGCGGGCGCTGGCCTGCTACAATTCCACCGAATACCGGAAAGCCGCGGCATTGCGCCGTAAAGCCAGTCGCGGCGAAATCCTGGTCGTAGAAGGGGCATGACGCGCCATCGGCGGGAGCTGCTCGGTTGCTGATTCGGCGCTACCGGAGCCTGGTGGCGAAAGGGGCGCTCAAGCCCGATCCGGCCCAACGTGCCGCCGCCGTCAAGCTTCATGCCCTGGCACGCGAGCTGGGGCGCACGCGCCCGAATGTCTTGCTCTTTTTCCACCGCCGGAACGCCACGCCCCGCGGTATCTATCTTTGGGGCGATGTCGGGCGGGGCAAATCCATGCTCATGGATCTGTTCTTCGCGGCAGCGGGGGTCAAACCCAAGCGCCGGGTGCACTTCAACGCGTTCATGGCCGATGTTCACGCCCGTCTGCATGTGGAACGGGCAAAGTCCGGCGATCCCATTGTGCGCGTGGCGGCCCTCTTGGCAAGCGAGGCCAAGCTTCTCTGCTTTGACGAGTTTCAAGTGACGGACGTGGCTGACGCCATGATTCTGGGTCGGCTGTTCGAGCAGTTGCTGATTCTTGGCACCGTGATCGTCGCCACCGGCAACCTGCCGCCGGCGCGGCTTTATGAAGGGGGTCTCAACCGCCAGTTGTTCCTGCCCTTCATCGCCATGATCGAGAAGCGGCTGGACGTCATTCGGCTTGACGGACCGACCGATTACCGTCTGCATCGCCTGGCCGGTCATCCGGTCTATCTCACCCCGATTTCGGCGGACGCCGATGCGGCGATGGACCAGGCGTGGCGCAGGCTTACGGATTGCGCGCGTGGCCAGCCCACCCGTCTCACGGTCTTCGGCCGCAGCCTGCTGGTGCCCGAGGCGGCGCGCGGCGTTGCCCGCTTTTCCTTCGCGGGCCTCTGCGAACAGCCTTTGGCCGCTGCCGACTATCTCGAAATCGCCCGCAACTTCCATACCTTGCTGATCGACCGCATTCCCGCGCTCAGGCCCGCCAAACGCGACAGCGCCCGACGCTTTGTCCTGCTCATAGACACGCTTTACGATCAAAGCGTGAAACTGATCTGCTCCGCGGAAGCCCCGCCGCATCTGCTTTATCCGGAAGGAGAGGGAGCCGATGCGTTCCGCCGCGCCGCCTCCCGGCTGGTGGAGATGCAGGGCGATGCCTATCTTCGCAAGGGCCATGGGATCGCCGCTTGAGAATCTTCTCTGGGCATCCGGCCTGGTGCTGGCTGCCATCCTTGTCTACCGCTTCGGGCTGCCCGCTTTGCGGCGGTTCGATGCGGAAAATGTCGCGCGCCTGGAACGGGAGGAGCGCGACAAGACCGACCCCAGCGCCCACATCCGCCATGCCCTGGAAGTCGCGGAGGAACAGGTCGAGCCAGTCACCGAGATCAAGGTGGGCGACGGCGTGCGGTATCTTTTCGAAAGTGAGATTTATGACGAACGCCCCGCTGCCGAAGAAGCGCGCGCCAACCGCATCGGCGCCATTGCCCGGCGGTTTTATGCCGAGTTGCCCCGCGCCATGGGAGGACAGGAGCGGCGCACCCCGCTGGGCGCGAGAGAGCGCGCCGCACGCCGCTGGTGGCGTCGCAGATAGGGGAGGTCGCCGCCCTTAGACAGGCTCGCCCTTCAAGAGGCGGGGCAATTTGCCGATATCGCCGCCGGCATGGCGCATGAAGAGCCGCCTTAACGGCCCGATGGCGTCAACCAGGCCCAGGCCCAGATCGCGCAACTGACGGATGGGCCCGATATCGTTGGAGAAAAGCCGGTTGAGCCCATCGGTCGAGGCGGCAAGCACGAAGGAATCGAAGCGCCGCCAGCGCTGATAGCGCGCGAGCACCTGGGAGGAGCCGATGTCCTGGCCCAGACGCGCGGCGTCCAGAACGGTTTCCGCCAGGGCGGCGACATCCTTGAGCCCGAGATTGAGGCCCTGGCCGGCGATGGGGTGAATGCCATGGGCGCAATCGCCGGCGAGCGCGAAGCGCTCCTTCACATAGCCGCGCGCGAGATGAAAATTGAGCGGATAGGACCAGCGCGCGCCAACCACCTCGGTGGCGCCCAGATGCCGCCCGAAACGGCGGGACACTTCATTCCCGAAGGCTTCCTTCTCCAGCGCCATCATGGCGGCCGCCCGATCCTTGGCTTCCGTCCAAACGAGGGAGGAACGATTGCCGGTCATGGGCAGGATGGCGAAAGGCCCGGCGGGAAGAAAATGTTCGTAGGCCACGCCCTGGTGCGGCCGCTCGTGCCGGACGGTGGCGACGATGCCTTTCTGCGGATAGGACCAGCCGATGGTCCCGATCCCCATCTGGCGGCGCAATCGGGAGTCCCGTCCATCGGCGGCAATCGCCAGCCTGGCCTTGAGCACGCGCCCATCGCCGAGCGTGGCGCGGATGCAAGCCGCCTCGGTGTTCAGATGCGTGACAGTGGCGGGCGCGGCGAGGCTCACATTTGGTTCTTCCGCCAACGCCTTGTGAAGCGCATGGCGAATATGCCGGTTCTCGGCAATATGCCCCAGGCTGTCGGCACCCAGGTCGCCGGCGTCGAAATGCAGCGAGAAGGGCGAGGCCGGACGTCCCGGGGCACCGTCGCTCACCAGAATGTCGCGAATCGGCTGGGCGTTGTGCGACAAATGCGGCCAGATACCCAGCACCTTGAGCATGCGGACATTGGCATAGGCTATGGCCGACACCCGCCCGTCGAAGCGGTCCGCCATGGTCTTTGCCGGCAGCGCCGACTCGACCACTGCGACTCCAAGGCCGCCCCGCGCCAGGGCGCGGCTCAGCGTGAGGCCCACCATGCCGCCGCCGCAGACGATGACATCGCGTTCGCTGATTGAGGCGCGCATTGGCGGGAGATAAGAACGCCGGGGTCCTTCGCGCAAGTGGCCGCAGCGATTCCCTTTCAATCGGAACATGCCCTAGAAGAGCAAGGTCGCCCGGTGGACGGATTCTTCGTGACCGATACCTTGATGTCCGGCTTGCCCGAGAGCCCCTTCGCCCGCCTCGGCGCGCTGCTGGGCGAAACCAGGCCCGGCAAGGAGCCCATCAATCTCTCGGTGGGCGACCCCGGCGGCAGCGTCCCGGCTTTCGTGGGAGAAGTACTTGCCAGAAGCCAGGACGCGTTCGGCGCTTATCCGCCGATCATCGGCAGCGAGGACTGGCGAAAGGCAGCAACGGACTGGCTCAACCGGCGGTTCGCCCTGGCCGGTGCTCTCGACCAGCGGCATGTCCTGCCGCTCAATGGCACGCGCGAAGGCCTTTTCAGCGCCCTGTTTCCTCTTCTGCCCATGCAAAAGAAGGGCGGCAAGCCCGTCGTGGCGATGCCAAATCCCTTCTACCAGGCCTATGCCGCGGCGGCGCTGGGAATAAATTCCGAAGCCCTCTACGTCCCATCAACCAGGTCTCGCGGATTTCTGCCCGACTATGCCGGCCTTCCGGAAAAGATGCTGGCACGCCTTGCCGCCCTCTATGTCTCATCGCCGTCCAACCCGGAAGGGGCGGCGGCCGGCGAGGATTATTGGCGGGATTTGTTTTCGTTGGCCGAGCATCATGATTTCATCGTGCTCGCCGATGAATGCTACGCCGATATTTATTACGGCAGGCCGCCGGCCTCCGCGCTCGCCACCAGATTGAAGCAATCCGGTGGCTTCAGCAGGCTTCTCACTTTTCATTCGCTTTCCAAGCGCTCCGGGCTTCCCGGGCTTCGTTCCGGCATGGTGGCGGGCGATGCCGGACTGATTGCGCGCCTCAGTGCCTTCCGCAATGTGGCGGGCCCGCAAATGCCCGGACCGATCATGGCGGCGTCGGCGGCGGCGTGGGCCGATGAAGCCCATGTCGCCGCCAACCGCGGGCTTTACAGCCAGAGGATGGCCGCGGCGGCGCGGATTCTGGGCAATCGGATCACCGTGCCCCAAGGGGGCTTTTTTCTCTGGCTTCATACCGGGGAGGGCGAACGCACCGCGGTCGAATTGTGGCGCGAGCAAGGGGTCAAGGTACTGCCGGGGGCCTATATGGGCCGCGAAGTCCAACCTGGAGAAAGCCGGTCCAATCCCGGCTTTTGCTACGTCCGGCTTGCCCTCGTTAAGGATTTGTCAACCATTACGACCGCACTCGAAAGAGTGCGCGATTTTCTCGGACCGTGAGCTATGCCTGATGGGATGCGCGGGTTTGACCCGTGGAAGACAGACAGGGGCCGATAATGTCCACCTTTGGCGAAGTTTATCATCCCCGCGCGCCGGGCGGCGCCTTTCGCGATGGCGTGGTCGAGGCGAAGGCGCAGTTGGCCCGGCTCGTCCGCCTGGTCCTGCTGAGAGGCGCAGCCCTGGCATTGTTCGTGATTGCGGCCGGCCTTCTGGGCGCCCTTCTTTCCCATCACGGCGATGACGCCAGCCTCAACAACGCCAATGGCGGCCAGGTCGCCAATATTTTCGGGCCCGTCGGCGCTATCGCCGCCGACCTTCTGCTGACGCTCTTTGGGCTGGCGGCGGGGGCCTTTCTGGCGGCTCCTCTTTTCTGGGGTCTCAGAGCTTTCCTGGGCAAAAACCTTCGCTATGCGATCTGGCGTCTCTTCGCCTGGCCGGCCGCCACGCTGATGATTGCCGGAGGCTTGGGCTTCCTGCCCGTGCGTTCCGGCTTGCCGGCGCGCGATGGCGGCCTGGCAGGCATAGCCGTCCATGCTCTTTGCCTCCACTTTACCCCGACCCGCGCCTGGATTGTTTTCGCCGTACCGGCCTTTCTATTGGTTTTTGGTGTTCCCTTGGCCTTTTGGTCCGCAGGCCTGCGAATAAGGCCATTGGCGAAAATCGCCGCCAATGGCGCGGGCGCCCTCTGGTGGCTCGGGTCACGCCTCTGTCCCCCACGCCGTCCGCGCAGGGAGACTCTTCCGGATGACCAAGGACCGGAAGAAGATGAGGGCGATGACGGCTTTGCAGCAGACACGCAGGCCCAACCGTTGGCCGCCATGCGGCTGGCCGAGAGGCGCGAAGGCCGGATCAAGCGCGAGGAGGCGAAGCGGCCCATCCAGACCGGCAGGCATTCCAAGCAGCCGGCGCTCAATCTTGCCTCGGGCGAATATCAACTGCCCGCCTTGGGGCTTTTGGCCGAACCAGGGCCGGCGGCGGAAAATCACAGTCTTTCCGACGAGGCGCTGGAAGAGAATGCCCGCATGCTGGAAGCGGTCCTGGCCGATTTCGGCGTCAAAGGCCGCATCACCGCGGTACGGCCGGGCCCGGTCGTCACCTTGTACGAATTCGAACCCGCCGCCGGCGTCAAATCCTCGCGGGTGATCTCGTTGGCCGATGACGTGGCGCGTTCCATGTCGGCGGTATCCACGCGCGTGGCCGTCATCTCGGGCCGCAATGTGATCGGTATCGAGCTGCCCAACCAACGCCGCGAGACGGTCTATTTGCGCGAACTGCTGGCCACCGCCGATTACGAGAAAGCCCGCGCCCCTCTCACTCTTGCCTTGGGCAAGACCATCGGCGGCGAGCCGGTGATGGCGGATCTCGCCAAAATGCCTCACCTCCTCGTCGCCGGCACCACCGGGTCGGGCAAGTCGGTGGGCCTCAACACCATGATCCTGTCGCTCCTGTTCCGGATGCCGCCCGAACAGTGCCGCATGATCATGATCGATCCCAAGATGCTGGAATTGTCCGTCTATGACGGCATTCCCCATTTACTCACCGCGGTGGTGACCGACCCGCGCAAGGCGGTGGTCGCCCTCAAATGGGCGGTGCGGGAAATGGAAGAACGCTACCGCAAGATGTCGAAGCTTGGCGTGCGCGGAGTGGAAGTTTTCAACGAGCGGGTGCGCAAGGCCAAGGAAAGCGGCGAAAGCCTGAAGCGCACGGTCCAGACCGGGTTCGATCGCGACACCGGAAAGCCGGTCTACGAAGACGAAGTCCTGGACCTTGAACCGATGCCCTTCATCGTGGTGGTGGTGGACGAGGTCGCCGATCTGATGATGATCTCGGGCAAGGAAATCGAGGGCGCGGTGCAGCGGCTGGCGCAAATGGCCCGCGCCGCCGGCATCCACCTGATTGCCGCCACCCAGCGGCCTTCGGTTGACGTGATTACCGGCACGATCAAGGCCAATTTCCCCACCCGCATTTCCTTCCAGGTGACGTCGAAAATAGACAGCCGCACCATCCTGGGCGAGCAGGGGGCCGAACAGCTTCTGGGCCAGGGCGACATGCTCTACATGGCGGCAGGCGGGCGCATCCGGCGGGTCCACGGCCCATTCGTCTCCGATCATGAGGTCGAGGATGTGGTGAGGTTCCTCAAAGGCCAGGGGGCACCAGAATACCTCGATGCCATCACCGAGGAGCCGGAAGGGGAAGACGGCGATCCCTATGGCGCCCTGGGCGGCGGAAACATGGAGGCCGGCGACGATCTTTATGACAAGGCGCTTGCCATCGTAGCCCGGGACAAGAAGGCTTCGACCTCCTATATCCAACGCCGGCTGCAGATCGGCTATAATCGCGCGGCCAGCCTGATCGAGCGCATGGAGCAGGACGGCGTGATCTCTCAGCCCAATCACAAGGGCGTGCGCGAGGTTTTGCTGCCCGACGGCGAACGCTGAGCCGTTCGCGCGACGGCCCGAACGGCCCATCAGTGGACCGGCCGGCATACTTACCATTGACCCGCGCGGCGCGTATGCTCGCGCCCAACGCTGGGATCGCGGCCTGCCGGCGCTACCTGGCTTTTGAAAGAAAAGACGATGGAAGCAAGATTGAATTATTGGAAGACTTCGCCGGAAGGGCTTGCGGCGTTCCGCAAGCTACAGGACTACATCGATCGCTGCGGCCTGGACCATCGCCTCATGGAACTGGTGAAGACGCGCGCGTCCCAGCTCAACGGTTGCGCCTTTTGCCTGGACATGCACACCAAGGACGCAAGAGCGGCAGGGGAAACCGAGCAGCGCCTTTATGCGCTGGCGGCCTGGCAGGAAACGCCCTTCTTCACCGAACGCGAGCGCGCCGCCCTGGAGTGGACCGAGGCCGTGACCCGCATCGCCCCCGATCAGGTTGACGACCGCCGCTACGAAGGCCTTCGGGTGCATTTCAGCGACAAGGAGATCGTCGATCTCACGCTCGTGATCATCGCCATCAACGGGTGGAATCGCCTGGCCGTGCCGTTTCGAACCCCCGCCGGGTCCTACCGGCCGGCGTCGCCCAATGCCGCCGTACCCCCGGATTAGAACCTCATGCGATCCTTCGAAAGAAACGCGCAAGGCGTGAACCGTGTCGTACATTGACAAATCCCTGGGCGCGGGAGAGACCGTCATCGTCCGCGCCCGTTTCCACTGGCTTTACAGCGTCTTCGCGTGGGCCAGATTGTTGCTCCCCGCGGCGGTTCTGGCGGCGCTGATGCTCTGGGCGCGGCACCAGCCGAATTTTCTGGCGATCGGCAACCCCATCACC
>JBOHKF010000426.1:0-12651 GCA_050729015.1 Rhizomicrobium sp.
TGGCCCGCTCGGTGATGGCGGCGATCTTGGCTTTGAGGCCGATCGCTCCGGCGAGTTCGTCCAGGCATTCCACATTGATGATGGTGGAGTCCATATCAGCCACCAGTAATTTCTTCCTGCGCCGGGCGGTTGCCACCATATTGATGTCGAGCTTCAGCCCTGCCGCCAGGCGGCGTGCCTCTGCGAGACGGGAAACGCGATTTTCCGTCGCCAAGGAAAGGTCGAAAGCATGGCCGAGCGAAAGAATGGAAGCAGAATCCGGTTCAAGCCGCCCGAACAGCGCCGGGTCGGCGCCGGTGCCAATGACATTCAGGACAAAGGCGGGCATGGCAAATTATGGATTCCCGTTGCGATTCTGTGTTCGAAGTCCGCGAAATGTTCGATATCGATGCCGTGCAAACTTTGATAACCGCGACGCTGCATTGCGATGCCGTGCTTATTGCAGGACCAACCGCGAGCGGCAAGTCCGCGGCTGCGGCCCTCTTGGCGGAACGCGTGTCGGGGGTGGTGATCAACGCGGATTCCATGCAGGTTTATCGCGAAGCTCCCATCCTGACGGCTCAACCGAGTGCAGCGGCACGCGCAAAGGTGCCGCACCTTCTTTATGGCCATGTCGGCGCGCGCGAAGGGTATTCGGTGGGGCGTTATCTGGAAGATGCGCGCGGCGCCCTCGCTGCGGCGCGCGCGATGGAGAGACTGCCCATCTTCGTTGGCGGCACCGGCCTTTACTTCACGGCGCTTACGGAGGGGCTCGCCGAGATTCCGCTCGTGCCTCCAGAAGTTCGCGCCGCCGCCCGGGCGCTTATAACCGAAATAGGACCGCAGGAATTGCATGTTCGGCTGCGTCGGCGGGACCCGGAAACGGCCGCGCGCTTGCGCCCAGGTGATCGCCTGCGCGTGGCGCGCGCCTGGGAGGTGTTGGAAGCGACGGGCCGGCCCCTCGTCCAGTGGCAAAAGCGAGGAGGCGCGCCGATTCTGAAAGGACCGGCAATCGTGCGGTTGGCGATCGATCCACCCCGCGCGGTCCTTGGTGTGCGCATCAGGGACCGGTTCGAGACCATGCTGAATGAAGGCGCTCTCGAAGAGGCGCGAGCGCTCCAGGATCTCGATTCTTCGTTGCCGGCGGCGAAACTATTGGGCCTGAGGCCGTTGATCGCGTTGGCGAAAGGGAGGCTCTCGCGGATGGACGCGGTCACCCAAGCCACGACGGCAACGCGTCAATTCGCCAAGAGACAGTCCACCTGGTTCCGAAACCGTATGGCCGATTATATCTTCGTGAATAACATAGAAGAAATATTATTGCGCAATTATGGCAATTCATCCAACGAAATTGCTTGACCTTTGGCCGCAATGCACCCTAACGTGCCGCCGAAATGCAACGAGCTATCGTACTTATCAAGTGGCTGTCGCCCGGACGCGGATAGAATTCGCGTTTGCCGGGCGATGGCGTGCGATCAAGGGGCGGAGACGCCCCTTTATCTTTGGACTCAAGTTCTTTGAATCGAAGGTCATGGACAAGGATATCGAGGTAGCTGAGAAGACCGCGCCCGGGACGATTGCGCTGACCGGCGCGCAGATGGTCGTGCGCGCCCTCAAGGATCAGGGCGTGACCCACATATTCGGCTATCCGGGCGGCGCAGTTCTTCCCATCTATGACGCCCTGTTTGCGGACAATGCCATCACCCACGTCCTGGTGCGCCACGAACAAGGAGCTGCGCACGCGGCCGAGGGCTATGCCCGCTCCACCGGCAAGCCCGGCGTGGTGCTGGTCACCTCCGGCCCCGGTGCCACCAATGCCGTCACCGGTCTGACGGATGCCTTGATGGATTCGATTCCCCTCGTGGTCTTGACGGGGCAAGTGGCCACCCACCTGATCGGCACGGATGCGTTCCAGGAAGCCGACACGGTCGGCATCACGCGGGCCTGTACCAAGCACAATTGGCTGGTCAAGGACGTGAACGATCTCTCGCGGGTCCTGCATGAAGCCTTCCAGATCGCCACTCAAGGCCGGCCAGGCCCGGTGGTGGTGGACATCCCCAAGGATGTGCAGTTCAAGACGGGGGCCTATTTCGTTCCCGAAGGGATTTCTCACCGGACGTTTCGCCCCAGGATCGAGCCGGAGCCGGCAGCGATCGCGCGCGCCGTGGCGATGATGGCGCAGGCCAGGCGCCCCATCCTTTACACCGGCGGCGGCATCATCAATGCCGGACCCAAGGCGAGCTTGGCGCTCAGGGAACTGGCTTCGCTCACCGGCTTTCCCGTCACCTCCACCTTGATGGGGCTCGGCGCCTTTCCCGCTTCCTCCCCGCAATGGCTGGGAATGCTGGGCATGCACGGCACCTATGAAGCCAACAATGCGATGCATGACTGCGACCTGATGGTGTGCCTGGGCGCGCGTTTCGATGACCGAGTCACCGGTCGCATCGACGCCTTCTCGCCTGGCTCGAAGAAAATTCATCTCGATATCGATGCCTCGCAGATCAACAAGATCGTGCGCGTCGACCTACCGATCGTGGCCGACGCGGCTAAAGCAATCTCGGAGATGGTGCGAGTCTGGAAGGCGCGGGCCTTGAAGCCAAAGGAGCTCAAGGATTGGTGGGCTCAGATCGATGCCTGGCGAGCGAAGATGTCTCTTGCCTATGCAACATCCGAGAAAGTGATTAAGCCGCAATATGCGATCGACCGGCTTTATGCCCTCACCCGGGGCCGCGACGTCTACATCACCACCGAAGTGGGTCAGCATCAGATGTGGGCGGCGCAGCGGTTCAAGTTCGAGGAGCCCAATCGCTGGATGACGTCGGGTGGCCTGGGCACCATGGGGTATGGCTTGCCGGCGGCGGTCGGCGTGCAGATGGCTCATCCAGGATCGCTGGTGATTGATATCGCCGGCGAAGCCTCGGTGCAGATGACCATCCAGGAATTGGCCACCGCGGTGCAGTACGGCCTGCCCATCAAGATCTTCATTCTCAATAATGAATATATGGGGATGGTGAGACAGTGGCAGGAATTGCTACATGGCGGACGCTATTCGCACTCCTACTCCGAGGCGCTTCCGGATTTTGTCAAGCTGGCCGAGGCTTTTGGCTGCGTGGGCGTGCGCGCCGGGAGGCCTTGGGAATTGGACGACAAAATCTCGCTGATGCTCGATAGCCCAAAGCCGGTCCTGTTCGATTGTCAGGTTGACCCGACCGAGAATTGTTTTCCCATGATTCCTTCCGGAGCAGCCCACAACGATATGATTCTTTCCGCCCTTTCCGACGCGCTGGTGAGCGACGAAGGCAAGATGCTCGTTTAAGTTTGTCGTGACCGGGGGACTAAGCAAACGTGGCGCCACCCGGTCAGTCATTGCAGGATTTTCTGATGCCCCACGCCTCTCCCGAACGCCATACTTTGACCGCCCTGGTGGACAATGAAGCGGGCGTGCTGGCACGCGTGGTGGGTCTGTTCTCGGCCCGGGGCTACAACATCGAAAGCCTCACCGTGGCCGAAGTGGACCCCAATGAGCGCACCTCGCGCATTACCATCGTGACCTCGGGCCCGCCGGAGGTGATTGAGCAGATCGAGGCCCAGCTCAGGCGGGTGGTGCCGGTCCATGCCGTCACCAACTGGACTTTTTCCTCAAGCGGCATCGAGCGGGAAATGGCGCTGGTGAAAGTTGCCCCCGGCAAGGTCAAGGAGGCGCGCGACGCGGCGAATAAATTCGGCGCCCGCATGCTGGAAGGAAGTGGCAGCGTGTTCGAGCTTACCGATACGCCGTCCCAGATTTCGCGCTTTATAGAAGCCATGCGGCTTCTGGGCTTGCGCGATGTATCCCGCACCGGCGTGGCTGCCATCAGCCGCGACTGATTGCGGCCCATGTAACATAAGGCCAAGCGGGAATTGCCCGGTTCCCGGCGAACGGATAAAAGGCGGCGGACCAAGGGAGGCTGGTAAAGGCATGCGAGTCTATTACGATCGGGACGCCGATCTCAATCTCATCAGGAACAAGAAAATGGCGGTGATCGGCTTCGGCTCCCAGGGCCACGCCCACGCCCAGAACATGCGCGATTCCGGCGTCAAGGACGTGGTGATCGCGGTCCGTCCCGGCGCTTCCGCCAGGAAGGCCGAGGCCGCGGGATTCAAGGTCATGAGCGTGACCGACGCGGCCAAGTGGGCGGATGCCATGATGATGGTGACGCCCGACGAGCTTCAAGCCGACATCTGGAAGAACGAGCTGGAAAAGAACATGAAGGAGGGCGCGGCGCTTCTGTTCGCGCACGGCTTCAACGTGCATTTCAAACTCATTGAGCCGCGCCAGGACCTGGACGTGCTGATGGTTGCGCCCAAGGGCCCCGGCCACACGGTCCGCGGCGAATACCTCAAGGGCGGCGGCGTCCCCTGCCTGATCGCCGTGCACCAGGACGCTTCGGGCAATGCCCATGACTTGGGGCTTTCCTACGCCTCGGCGATCGGCGGCGGGCGCGCCGGCATCATCGAAACGAATTTCCGCGAGGAATGCGAGACCGACTTGTTTGGCGAGCAGGCCGTGTTGTGCGGCGGCTTGGTGGAATTGATTCGCGCCGGCTATGAGACCCTGGTGGAAGCCGGCTATGCGCCGGAGATGGCCTATTTCGAATGCCTTCACGAAGTAAAGCTGATCGTGGACCTGATCTATGAAGGCGGCATCGCCAACATGAACTATTCCATCTCCAACACGGCGGAGTATGGGGAATATGCAACCGGCCCGCGCATCGTCAACGCCGCGACCCGGGCCGAGATGAAGCGCGTGCTGGACGACATCCAAAGCGGCAGGTTCGCCCGCGACTGGGTTCTGGAGAACCGGGCGGGCCAGACCTCATTCAAGGCCATGCGGGCGCGAAGCGAGCAGCACGCCATTGAAGAGGTGGGCAAGCGGCTGCGAGCCATGATGCCGTGGATCGCCAAGAACAAACTGGTGGATACCGCGAAAAACTGAGAGCCCTGGGAGCAAAAGCCCAGAGCGTGCACAAAGAGCGAATGACCCTTCAGGTAGGATTCTCGAGGCTGAAAAGAGCTGCGTCGTCGTCGTAAGAAAAAAGTTCGCCGAAGCGGCCCCAACTCACCACCGTCTTGAGCGTATCTTCGGCGGCATCCTCGGTCATGTGGTCTTCAAGTTCATCCCGGAAGCGGCTTCTGGGTGCAGAATGGGTTGCCCGCTCATCCAGCACCCGTCGGATGTGGACCGCCAGCGGCACGTAATTCATCATCGCGCGGGCGAAAATCTCCTTGCGCTCATTCAGTTCGGCATCGGCGAAGCGTTTCCCCATGTGGGTGAGCTTGATGTCGCCGCCTTCCACATCGGCCAGCCGCAGAAGCTGCATCGCCTCCGCCACGGGGAAAAGCTCGTCCACTTCGAGTTCCTGCTCGTAGGCGATGTCGGGCAAGTCCGCTTTGCCGTCATAAGGTCCCGCCGCCAGCGCCTCGATCAGGCCCGCAACCTGGTTGGGCGAGACGTGCACCAAAGGTGTCTCGATGCCGGGTTTCGCACGTCCCTGCTGTTGCCCAGGCCGCTCGACGCGCCGAGCCGTCATCTCGACGTAGATCTGATCCACGTAATTCTCGAACTCGGGCGAAGTGCGATCGCGCGGCTGGGGCAGCTCGATCTTGATCTCGGAGCTCACCCGCCCCGGATTGGTGGCGAATAGCAGCACCCGGTTGCACATCAGAACCGCTTCCTCGATATTGTGGGTGACCAGGATGATGCCTTTGATGGGCAGGCGGCGGTTGCTCCAGAGGTCGATCAGATCGGTGCGCAGATTCTCGGCAGTGAGCACATCCAGCGCGCTGAACGGCTCGTCCATCAGAAGAATATTGGGGTGCACCACCAGGGCTCGCGCGAAGCCCACCCGCTGACGCATGCCCCCCGACAATTCGCGGGGATAGGCGCTTTCATAGCCGTCAAGGCCGATCAGATCGATCGCCGCCAGGGCCCGGGCCCGGATCTCCTTGGCGTGAAGGCCCAAGGCCTCCAATCCCAACTGTACATTCTCGAGCACCGTGAGCCAGGGAAAAAGCGCGAAGCCCTGGAACACCATGGCCACGCCTCGCGCGGGGCCCTCGATGGGCGCCCCCATGTAGGTGAGATGGCCTCCTTGAGGACGGGCCAAACCTGCGATCAGCCGCAATAGCGTGGACTTGCCGGAGCCGGACCGGCCCAGAAGGCCCACGATCTCACCCTGCTTCAAGGTCAGGTTGACGTCGTCCAGCACCAGCAGGTCCTCGCCCTGGCCGCGGGGAAATGTGCGCCGGACATGGGAGACTTCGAGAAGATCGGTCATGACCAAGAGCGACTCTCTTCAGGTGAGCCGGAATTTGCGTTCGGCGTACCGGTAAAGGGGCCGCCAGAACAGCCGGTTCAACACCACAACATAAAGGCTCATCACCGCGATGCCCAGCACGATCCGGCGATAGTCCCCGGCCGAAGTCGCATCCGCGATATAGGCGCCCAGCCCATGGGCGCGAAGCGTTTTGTGGCCCCAGCTTGCCACTTCCGCGGCGACCGAGGCGTTCCATGCGCCGCCCGAGGCGGTGATGGCACCCGTCACGTAATAGGGAAAGACGGCCGGAAGCGCCACCTTGCGCCACCACAGCCAGCCACGGACGCTGAAATTGTCCGCCGCGTCGCGCAATTCCTTGGGCACGGCATTGGCGCCGGCGATCACGTTGAACAGTATGTACCACTGAGTCCCCAACACCATCAGCGGCGAAAGCCAGATGTCGGGATCGAGATCCCACAGGACGATCAGCGACACCACCAGGGGAAAGAGCAGGTTGGGGGGAAAGGAGGCGAGGAACTGCGCCACCGGCTGGACCCAGCGGGTCAAATGAGGACGCAAGCCCACGTAAATCCCGATGGGCGTCCAGACGAGGCTGGCAAGCGCGATCAGCACCACGACCCGCGTCAGGGTGATGATGCCCACGAACAGCACCTGGCCCAGCGCACTCCAAGTGACGTTGGCGGCCCCGAACTGGTAGATGCGGGTTGCGCCGTAAAGACCCAGCGCAAGAAGGATCGCATACCAGTAAACGTCTCCGGCACGACTTGGGCTTTGCGGGGTCTGGGTTTTGGGTCGCACCGTCCAGGGCTTCACCCGATAGCTCCAGCGCATGAAGGCATCGAGGGGCTTGGTGAGTAAATCTACCCATTGCGAGCGGCTCAGCATGGTGAGGACCCAGCTTTGAGGCTGTTGCTCGAAGGATTCGGTGTCCACCTTGAACCGGTCGGTCCAAGCCACCAGCGGCCGGAACAGAAGCTGGTCGTAGATCAGGATCACGACCAGCATGGCGGCGATGGCGTAGAAGATCGCGACCAAATCCTTCTGCGCGATGGCTACGGCAATGTAGGACCCGATGCCCGGCAGGGCGATGGTGGTGTTGCCGACGCTGATGGCCTCGGACACGGTGACGAAAAACCAGCCGCCTGCCATGGACATCATCATGTTCCAGATCAGCGAAGGCGCGGCGAATGGCACTTCGAGCCGCCAGAAGCGCGCCCAGGAAGAAAGGCCGAACAGGCGCGCCGCGTCGGTCAGCTCCTCGGGCACGGTGCGCAGCGACTGATAGAAACTGAAGGCCATGTTCCAGGCCTGGCTGGTGAAGATCACGAATACGCATTCCAGCTCCGCGCCCAGAATGCGTCCCGGCGCCAGGCTCAAGAACCACACCACCGTCACCGATAGAAAGCCCAGGATCGGCACCGATTGCAGAATGTCCAACAGCGGTACGAGAAGCGCGCCCGCGCGGGGACTTTTGGCGGCCCAGGTCGCGTAGGTGAACGTGAAAAGAAGTGACGCGCCCATCGCGATCAACATCCTGAGCGCGGTACGCAACGCGTAGCCGGGCAGATAGCTGGGATCGAGGCTGAGGCTGCGCCCGGTAATCGAAGAAAGAGGCTGGCCCAGGATGCGGCTGGCATCGGCGAACAGCACGATGAAGCCCAGCACCAGAACGCCCGCAAGCAGGTCCCACCGGCTGGGCAACAGCCGGCGTGCTTCGACCGAGACGGGCAGCAGGATCTTCATGGCCGGCGTGCTCTTTGCAAACGCTGGACGCTGGAGCCGGGACAGGCCGTTTCGCGGCACCCACGCTGGCGTGGTCGGTGACGGCTTGGCTTCTATCGTGGGGCCGGGCTTCTATGTCAATGAAGGATGTGTCCCTCGAGCCACCGGCCGACCTCCGCCGGAGTCCTCTTGTCCCGGTCGCGGTCCACCATCAGGTTCGCCCTTTGCATCAGGGGCAGGGGAATGGCGCCGATGAGGGGAGCGAGGCTTTGGAGAAAACGGCGGTCATGGGCATGGGCCGGGT
This sequence comes from Rhizomicrobium sp., assembly GCA_050729015.1. Classification (GTDB taxonomy): domain Bacteria; phylum Pseudomonadota; class Alphaproteobacteria; order Micropepsales; family Micropepsaceae; genus Rhizomicrobium. Next base: position 8,323 of record JBOHKF010000426.1, read on the forward strand.
CCACCAGAAGCATCGCGTCATAGGGAGGAAGCGCTCCTTTGGGGTCGGCCAGGATGGTGAGGTGGTAGCCGGCGATCCGTCCATCGCTGGAGAAGGCCGAAACCAGGTCCGCGTCGCCGCCCATCACCGCGCGATAGAGGAAGTCCGGCTGATACTGTCTGCGCCGCATTGCCTTTAACCCATAGGCTTGGGCCACGCGGCGCCACTCGGGCCGCGAAAAAATCTCGAAATCGCCACCGATGACAAGGTCGGGGTGACGGGAGACATCGGCCAGGCTTGTGATGTGAAGAGCCCGGGCACGATCGGGGCGCATGGCGAAGACATAGGCATTTTCGAAGCCCAAAGTCCCCATATCGAGAATTCCATAGCGCCGGGCCAGCCAGTCCTTGATTTCCCGCAACATCGCCTTGCGCCCGGGAAGGTCGCTTCGATGCATGGCATCGCCCCACAGCGTTCCGGAATATTCCACATAGGCATCGATGTCGGAGGCGGCCAGCGCCCTCAGCGCCACCGTCGAACCCAGGTCAATCTTTTGGCTGACGGCAAATCCCGCGTGGGCAAGCCGGTCCGCCATCACGTCGGCCAGAATATATTGTTCGTCGAAATTCTTGGCGCCTATCACCACCTGCCGCCCCGGCGTCCGCGTCCAGCCTGGGACCAGGGCGGCGATCAGGACAAGAAGAACCCCCAAACCCGCAAGAGCCAGGCGGGAGCGCGATCCCCGGTTCAAGGCATCGCCCGCAGTCGCCAGAAGGAAATCCAGCACCAGCGCCAGCAGAGCCGCCGCCACGCAGCCGAACAGCACAAACACCCAATTTTCGGTTTGCAGCCCAGTGAAGATATAATTGCCCAGGCTGGTCTGGCCGATGGCTGTGGACAGTGTGGTGATGCCAACCACCCAGACCGTCGCGGTCCGGATGCCTGCCAGCAACTGGGGCGCGGCGAGCGGCAGTTCCACCTTGAACAGCGATTGGCGCGCCGTCATGCCCACGCCCTTGGCAGCCATGAGAATCGCGGGATCGATGGTCTTGAGCGCGGTCACCAGATTGCGCAGGACCGGGAGCATGGCATAGAGGGTGAGCGCCAGCAGCGCCGGCAGAAAGCCCAGCGCGCGGAAACGCACCCCGAACAGCTCGCCGGTAACCGAGGACAGCGCGAGCAGCAGCGGATAGAAGAGCGCCAGCAGCGCCAGGCCGGGAATGGTCTGGATCACGCTCACCAGCGCCAGCAGCGGCGCGCCGAAGCCATGCCGACGGGCAGCCAGGATGCCCAGAGGCAGGCTGATCGCCAAGCCCAGGCAGAGCGCGGACAGGCTCAGAACAACATGCTGCCCCAGATAATTGGGAAGCAGCGCCCAGGCCTCCCCGAACGCGGCGCTCATGCCAAGGTCCTGGCCAGGGCCTGCGCGCGGCGCCGCGGCGTCTCGATCAACTGGGCCACGAACGCATCGGCGGGATGGGCGACCAGTTCGTGGGGAGTTCCGGTCTGGACCAGGCGGCCCTGGCGCAACACCGCGATCCGGTCGGCCAGCAGCAGGGCCTCGGTCATGTCGTGGGTGACCATCAAGGTGGTGAGTCCCAAGGCCTGATGGATGTCGCGAACATCGGCGGCTACCGCTTCGCGGGTGACGGGATCGAGCGCGCCGAACGGCTCGTCCAAAAGCAGGATGGGTGGCCTTGCCGCAAGCGCCCGTGCCAGGGCCACCCGCTGGCGCTGCCCGCCGGAAAGGCCCTGCGGCCGGCGGTTGCGGAAGCTGGCGGAATCGAGCCGCACCATGAGCAGCAGTTCGTCGATCCGGGTATCGATCGCCGTTTCTTCCCACTTGAGGAGACGGGGGGTGGCGGCGATATTTTCCCCGACCGTCAGATGCGGAAAAAGTCCAGCTTCCTGAAAGACATAGCCGATGCCGCGGCGAAGCTGGACGGGGTCGGATTGGGCGATATTGCGCCCATCGATGCGGATTTCCCCCGCGTTCGGCTCAACCAGGCGGTTGATCATATTGAGGGTGGTCGTCTTGCCTGAACCGGAAGGGCCGATCAGCACGAGGAATTCGCCCCGGGCTACCGAAAGGCAAAGCGCCGAAACACCCTCGCTCTTGGAACCGCCATAGGCCTTGGAGACGTTCAGAATTTCGATCAAAGGGCGAAAACTCTTGTGGAATCTCATCCTGCGCGGCCTTGCCCTTTTGCGCAAATTCGGCGTAAAACCGCGCCAGCCAATGAAAAAGCAGTGATTTCACCGTTGCTTAACCTTCCTTGGCGATTTTGCATCAAGGGCGGGCGGAACGACGACCGGTCATGACGAAGGGCGCACAAACTAGCCGGACAAAGGGCGGAGATTCCGCTTGCGATCCCGTGCGCCCTCATTTCACAGCCCGTCCTTCCCTCGGTTCATCGCGCGCGTTTCTGCTTCTTAGTCGCCCCTAGGCGGGCGGCTCGCGGGATGGTCTCGCGTGGCTTTCGTCTAGGGGATGAAGAGGAGAAGGAGACGCAGCCCGCGCGGCGAACAGAAGGAACGAATGTCATGACCAGGACTGCCGTACCGAAGAAGATCAGGATTTTCGACACCACCTTGCGTGACGGCGAGCAATCGCCGGGCGCAGCAATGACCCACGAAGAGAAGCTCAAGATAGCCGAATTGCTCGACCAGATGGGCGTGGACATCATCGAGGCGGGCTTTCCCATTTCTTCGCAAGGCGATTTCCGCGCGGTGAGTGACATCGCCAGGCTGGTCAAGTGCGCCAGCGTCTGCGCCCTGGCGCGGGCCGGCTTCAAGGACATCGACCGCGCCGGCGAAGCCTTGAAGGGCGCGGCGCAACCCCGCATCCATACCTTCATTTCCACCAGCCCCGTCCATATGAAGCACAAGCTCAACATGGGCGAGAATGCGGTGCTGGAAGCGATCGGCGCCTCGGTAACGCGGGCGCGCAACTACACCCCGGACGTGCAATGGAGCGCCGAGGACGCGACGCGTACCGTGCCCGATTTCCTCTGCCGCTGCGTGGAGGTGGCCATTCATTCGGGCGCCACCACCATCAATATTCCCGATACGGTGGGCTATTCCACCCCGCAGGAATATTTCGACATCGTCACCATGCTGAAAAATCGCCTCCCCAACGCCGATAAGGTGACCTTCTCCACCCATTGCCACAATGATCTCGGCTTGGCGGTGGCCAATTCGCTGGCCGGCCTGCTGGCGGGGGCCGGCCAGGTGGAATGCACCATCAATGGCGTCGGCGAGCGCGCCGGCAACGCCGCGCTGGAAGAAATCGTGATGAGCCTCAAGGTGCGAAAGGACATCATGCCTTTTACGACCGGCATCGACACCACCATGTTGGCCAAGGCGTCGAAGTTGGTTTCCACCGTCACCGGCTTTCCGGTGCAATATAACAAGGCGATCGTGGGCAAGAATGCTTTCAGCCACGAGAGCGGCATCCATCAGGATGGCATGCTGAAGAATGTCGAGACCTATGAGATCATGCGGCCCGAGGATGTCGGGGTGAAATCCACGTCGCTGATGCTGGGCAAGCTTTCCGGCCGGCATGCCTTCCGGGACAAACTGGAGAGCATGGGCTACCGGTTGGAGGATGGCGCGGTGGAGGAGGCCTTCCGCCGCTTCAAGGATTTGGCCGACAAGAAGAAGCAGGTCTTCGACGAGGATATCGCCGCCCTGGTGGATAACGACATCATGCGCGGCAAGGACGCGATTCAGGTGAGGGCGCTCAAGGTGGAGACGGGCATCGGAATCAAGCCCCACGCCATCATGAGTCTTGCCGTCGACGACGAGGTGCGGCATGTGAGCATGGAAGGCGATGGTCCGGTGGATGCGGTGTTCCGCGCCATCCGGGAATGCTACCCACATACGGCAACGTTGCAGTTGTTTCAGATCAATGCCGTGACCGAGGGCACCGACGCCCAGGCGACGGTTAATGTCCGGCTGGAGGAGGACGGGCGTACCGTTACCGGCAAGGCGTCCGACACCGACACCATGGTGGCGGCGGCCTATGCCTACGTGAATGCGCTCAACAAATTGCTGGTGAAACGTCAGAAGCAGCGGCCCGAAGCCTTGACTGTGGCGCGCTAGGAGGAGGGGGGACATGGGCAAAAGACCCGGATTTTCCCCACACTGGAAACCGCATTTTAAGGGTTCTGCTTCCCTAATGAAGGAATTGGCAGGTTAAGCATGTTCGGCAGTCTTCTTGGCGCTCTTTCGAGCGACATGGCCATCGACCTCGGCACCGCGAACACCCTTGTTTACGTCAAGGGGCGGGGCATCGTGCTCAATGAGCCGTCGGTGGTAGCCACCATGACCACCCGCTCGGGCAAGAAA
>JBOHKF010000427.1:0-7573 GCA_050729015.1 Rhizomicrobium sp.
CCCCTTTCGATTCGGGATAATCCCATCCCGCTCTAAAGAAGTGCAAATTGCCTAGAATCCGTCCTATCGGTTCCCGGACACCGGCGTGGCTCGATTGTCCGGACCGAGAGTGTTGGGTCGTCTTTTCTCTTGGCAAACCTTAAGCCGCCATTAACCATGATGGCTCCCTATGGCTTGCCACCCAACGAGGTGATCCATGTCGACAGCTTCGCGCTTGCACGCGGTCGGGCAGGCGTTCTCGGACCCCATCGACGAAAATCTCGACCCCGAGAACTGGCCTGTACTGCGGGCCCAAGCCCATCGGATGCTGGATGACATGCTGGATTATATCCAGCACATCCGGGCTCGCCCGGTATGGCAGCCTATTCCGTGTGCCGCACGCAAGGCCTTTCAAGAGGACCTGCCCGAACAGCCGCAGCCTTTGGCCGCCATCCACAACGAGTTCATGCGCTTCGTCCTGCCTTATGCCGCGGGCAATGTGCATCCCGGATTCATGGGGTGGGTTCAGGGCGGTGGCACCGTCGAAGGCATGCTCGCGGAAATGCTGGCCGGCGGACTCAACGCCAACCTCGGCGGCCGCGATCATATGCCGATCGAAGTGGAGCGCCAGATCCTCCGCTGGATGCGAGCGCTTTTTGGCTTTCCGTCCGGTGCAAGCGGACTGTTCGTGACGGGTACGTCCATGGCCAATCTGCTCGCCGTGCTGGTGGCAAGACGTGGTCGGCAGGGAACGAAGGCCCGCACGACCGGCGCCGACAAACGGTTGAGAGCATATGCCTCGACCACCGCGCACCGCTGCATTGCCCAAGCCTTCGATCTCTGCGGCCTTGGAACCGATGCTCTTTGCGTGCTGCCGGCAGACCGGCATTTCCGCCTCGACGTGCGCGCGCTTGACGAAGCGGTCCGCCGCGATCGCAAAGCCGGGTTTGAGCCTTTCATGGTAATCGGGTCGGCGGGAACGGTCGATACCGGCGCCATTGACGATCTGGAAGCATTAGCGACGTTCGCCGGACGCGAGCGCATGTGGTTTCACGTCGACGGCGCTTATGGCGCATTGGGCATGCTATCGCCGCGCATCGCTTCACGGCTCAAAGGCCTTACCCAGGCTCAATCCATCGCATTCGATTTCCACAAATGGGGCCAAGTACCCTATGATGCCGGTTTCCTTCTGGTCCGCGATGGACGCCTCCACCAGGAGACCTTCGCCAATCCCGCCGCCTATTTGAGGCGCGAAACACGCGGGCTGGCGGGAGGAGGTGCATGGCCTTGCGACTTTGGGCCCGACCTGTCGCGCGGCTTCCGCGCGCTCAAGACCTGGTTCACCTTCAAGGCGCACGGACGTGCGCGTCTTGCGGCGATGATCGAGCAGAGTTGCGACCTGGCCAAAGAGCTGGAGGCGAAAATCCGCGTCGAGCCGCGATTGGAGCTGTTATCGGAAACTGCACTCAACATTGTTTGCTTCAGGTATCGTTCCGTAGAACCCGACCGCGTTAATGCTGCCATCGTGGCAGACCTCCAGGAGAGCGGGATCGCTGCCCCATCCACAACCACCATCCATGGGCAATTGGCTATCCGTGCGGCACTGGTAAATCACCGCACCCGGATGCGGGATATCGACGCCCTGCTGAATGCCGTGCTTGAGTTCGGTCGTCGGCGCGAAAGGGTCATCTTAGCGGACAGTCCTTGATGCCGCCGCTTGCCGCCTGGGACACAAGCCAGCTATTGGCTGAAGCGCGCGGTCTTTCCGCCGCCCGGCGCCACCGGGAAGCAAAGGCTGCCTATCTTGCGTTGCTGCACCGCGCGCCGACGCATCTTGCGGGACTGAGCGAACTTGGCGCCTTGGCCTATGCCGGAGACCACCGCTCGGCGGCCCGCACGATCTACAAACAGATGGTGCAGGTCCATCCCCGCGAGCCCGGAGGTTGGGTCAATCTGGGTATAATCCATTACGAAGACGGTGCGTTCGCCGCGGCGCGCAGCGCGTTCGAAATGGCTCTCTCCATCGACAGCGATCTCAAGGAAGCCCATCGCGGGCTGGCACAGGTTTTACTGGAGCAGGGCGAGCCGGGTCATGCGGAACGGCACTGGCGCGAGAGCTTCCCCGGACAGGCTATCGCCCTGCGCGATTATCATGGACCGGAGCCGGCCACGCACGTGCTTTTTCTCATCTCGGTAAAGGGTGGCAATATTCCGTTGAACCATATTTTCGACGGCTACGGTTTCAAAATGACAATACTTTATGTGGAATATTATAAGGCGGACTATTCTCTTCCACCCCATGACGTCGTTTTCAATGCGATCGGCGATGCCGATCTTTGCCGCAGTGCTCTTCTCACCGCAGAGAGCGTGCTCAGCCAGACCACGGCCCCGGTGATCAATGCGCCGAGCCGGGTCCTTAAGACCGGACGTCTCGAAAACGCCGCGCGCCTTGGCGCATTGCCGGACGTGCGCGCGCCCTGCATCAGGGAAATGCAAAGGATCGACATAGCTAAGCAGGCCGAGTTTCCCATTCTCCTGCGGACTCCCGGTTACCATACCGGGCAACATTTCCTGAAGGTCGATTGCAAGCAAGACCTTGAGGGCGCATGCGCTGCACTCCCCGGCAACGAAATCCTGGCGATCGAATATCTTGACGCAAGGAGCGCCGATGGGCTCGTGCGCAAATATCGGGTGATGGTCATTGGCGGCAAACTTTATCCTCTGCATCTCGCCATTTCGGCAAATTGGAAGGTGCATTATTTCACTGCGGACATGGCCGACAACGAAAGCCATCGTGCGGAGGAACGACGCTTTCTTGAAGATATGCCTGCCGTGATTGGTGCACGGGCGATGGCCGCGTTGGAACGAATCGCCGAGGCTCTTGGCTTGGATTATGCCGGCATCGATTTTGCCCTAAAGCCGGACGGCACCCTGCTCCTTTTCGAGGCTAATGCCACGATGCTGATCAGGCCCCCAACTGCGGATTGCAAATGGAATTACCGACGCGAAGCGGGCCGGCGGGCACGCGACGCCGCCAACGCCCTGCCGCTCGCTCCGCGGCGCTCATTGTCGTGGCCGTAGAGCGTAGCGGAGCAATTCCCGAAAACGGGTGAAGCGGTGATCCGTTCAAACGTCTCCGATTGCAGCCGCAGTAAGGTTGGCTGCAAGCCATCGAACCAACGCTTCGAACTGGAACTGGCGCGCGGGCCCATCGCCGCGGCAAGTCGCCAAGCTATTTCCCGGTGTACATCCCAACGATTTCACCTTCCGCCAGGACATGCCCCTTCATCGCGGCAACGACCGCATTGCGATCCGCGGTCGCAGGATCAAGATCCAGTGTCTTGTCGAGCGCGAAGACTTCAAAGTGATAGGGGTGGGTCTGGCCGGCAGGCGGCTTCGGTCCCATGTAGCCGGAGGCTTTACGGATATTAAGTCCATTCCTTGCGCCAGCTGGGGCTGCGAGTTTGGGCTCCGTTGGGAGAGCCTGGGGCAAATGCGTGGTACCGGCTGGCACATCGTAGAGCACCCAATGAAATATCGGTTGTGGCCGGCTGACACCGGAGTCCTCGGTGAGGACGACATAGGATTTGGTGCCGGCGGGGCCGCGGCTCCAGGAAAGCGGCGGTGAAATGTTCTGGCCATTTTGCGTGTAGACATTGGGGAATACGCCGCCATTCTTAAACGCGCTTGAGGTTACAACCAGTGTCGCGCCCCCTTCGGCTGGTGCGAGCGTGCTTGCCAAAACGGGGGTTGTTCCGCCCGGCGCAGACATGCTCTGTGCAAGGACAGTACCCGTCCACATTGTCAAGATGGCTGCAACCAAAATCGCTTGCTTTCCCATGAGCCAATCCTCCCTAACCGGTGATCAGGATACACTCCAGGGAGAGCCCCCGTCGAGGTATGCAACCCCTCTCCTAGGCGGGAGTAAAGAGGACGAACAACGCCTTTACGTCGCCTCGGCATCCATGTTTTTTACGCCGCAAGGTTTCGGCTATCTTGTCGGGCAAGCGTGACGCTGCGGGCCGCATAGACCCGCAATAAACTCACCGGTTCATTTCCGGGTATCTCGACAATTCAAAAAAGTGCTTGAAAAGCAATGGAGCGGGCGACGCGAATCGAACGCGCGACCCTCACCTTGGCAAGGTGATGCTCTACCCCTGAGCTACGCCCGCGCTCCAACTTGGAAGAGCGCTGGTTATGGCCCATCGCCAAGGCGGTTTCAAGCCGGAGCGATGCCAGGAAAAGGCGGGGGGCGATTTTCCGCGCCGAATGGCGATCGCGGACCGGGTGGCAAGTCCGGTCAGGCCTCCATCAAGCGGCCGAAAAGCGCACGTACTTTTGCCTGGCGCGTCTTCAATTCACGCTCGAGCGCAGGAAAATCTCGCGCCTCTCCCGCGCGCGCCAATAGCGCCTTGAGTCCGGCCGAAGCCTCCGTGGCGTTGAACCTGCCTTCCACCGCCAGGCGCAAAATCTGGCTCAGCGCCTGCTCAAGCCGGGCTGCCTCGATCAGGCGGTCGGCATCGCCATCCTTAAGGACCGGCCCACGCATTTTCATGAGCGCCGCGATGATGTTGGTATCGAGAATGAGGGGATGCTCATGGGCATGGACCAATTGCAGGGTTTGAGCAAGAAACTCTATGTCGATCAATCCGCCGGGCGCATATTTGAGGTCCCAAAGATCGCTGCCGGGATATCGGGCGGCAATCTTGGCCCGCATTTCACGCGCCTGGGCCACGATGGTATCCCGCGCGCGCCGGGCCGTGAGCCGCGTTGCGACCTCCGCCTCGGTCCGCGCGCAAAGGTGCCCGCTGCCTGCGACGGCCCGCGCCCGGGTCAGCGCCAGATGCTCCCAGGTCCAACTCTCGTGGGCATGATAGGAGGCGAAAGACTGAAAGCTCACCGCCGCGGGCCCCTGGTTGCCGCTGGGCCTGAGGCGCATGTCCACCTCGTAAAGCGTGCCGGCGCCGGTTGGCGTGGTCAGCGCCGCGATCAAGCGCTGCGCCAGGCGCGCGAAGTAGAGCGGGGGAGCAAGCGCCTTGGACCCGTCCGAGCTTTCCACCCCTTCCGGCACGTCGTAGACGAATACCAGGTCCAAATCGGAACTGGCGGTCATCTCTCGCCCGCCCAGCTTGCCCAGCGCGATCACCGCGAACTCTGCGCCAGGCACGCGGCCGGCGCTTAGCCCCAGTTCCTCTTCCGCGACCGGCAGCAATTCGGCGGTCACGCTTTCGGCGATACGGGCGAAGGCGGGACCGGCTTCCTCCGCCTTGGCAGCGCCGTTCACCAATTGAACGCCAACCCGGAAGGTCTCCTCGCGCGCAAAACACCGGGCAGCATCGAGTTTCTCCTCGTAAGAGCCTTGAAGCTGGCGCCTGAGATTCATCCGCAATTGTCCGCCATCGGGCGAACCGGTGAGGAAATCGGGCTCGGTGAGGGCATCGAAGGTTGTCGGCGACCGCGCCAGGTGCAGCGCCAATCTTGGCGCCGAACCCACCACCCGAGCCACCAGATCGAGAAAATCCGGTCGCGCCAGGAAGAGAGAGAATAACTGCACGCCTGAGGGCAGGTTGGAAAGAAAGCGGTCGAACTGGACAATGGCCGCATCGGGGTCGGCGGTGGCCGCGAGCGCCTTCAGGATGGCAGGCATCAGCTTGGTGAGAAGCTCGCGCGCCCTTGCCGAGCGCATCGCCCTTATGCGCCCGTGATGCCAGCCCCGGACGGCGCTTGCCACTTGCGAGGCCGCGCCGAAGCCCATGCCGTGCAGTGTCTGAAGCGTCTCCGGGTCGTCCTCGACTCCGGTGAAGACCAGATTGCCGCCTGTGCCCGCCAGATCGGCCTCGCGCTGGAATAGCCGGGCATAATGATTCTGGACTGTCGTGAGCGTTGCGGTGAGCGCCCGGCCGAACGAGACCGCGTCGCCATAACCGGCGAAGCAGGCGATATGGGCGAGGCCGTCTTCGCTTTTGGGCAAGGTGTGGGTCTGCTGATCCTCGACCATCTGCAGGCGGTGCTCCAGGAAGCGCAGGGCGCGATAGGCCTCGACCAGCTCGCAAGCCGTGGCGGGCGCCACCACGCCTTGCGCCGAAAGTGCGTCGAGCGCATCCAAGGTTGCGGGCGCGCGCAACGCTGGGTGCCTGCCCCCCAGGATCAACTGCTGGGTCTGGACGAAAAATTCGATCTCGCGGATGCCGCCTCGCCCCAACTTGATATTGTGGCCCGCCACCTGGATATCCCCATGGCCGCCATGGGCGTGAATCTGGCGCTTGATGGAATGAATGTCCTCGATCGCCGCGAAATCCAAATTCCGACGCCAGATGAAAGGGGCGATCATCGCCTGGAATGCTCTGGCCGTCCGAGGATCGCCGGCGCAGGGCCGCGCCTTGATCATGGCTGCCCGCTCCCAATTCTGGCCCAGGCTTTCGTAATAGCTCTCCGCCCCCTCCAGAGAGATCGCCACCTGGGTGGCGGATGCATCGGGCCTGAGCCTCAGATCGGTGCGGAAGACGTAGCCATCGGGCGTGATTTCGGCCAATAGCCTGACCAATCCCCGTACGATCTCCACAGCAGCGCCGCGCGCGTCGCCTTCGCGGGAGAAGGGAAACCTCCCGTCATAAAAAACGATGAGATCGATGTCGCTGGAATAATTGAGCTCGTCGGCGCCATCTTTGCCCATCGCCAGCACGGTCATCCCGGAGGCGGCCTCCAGGGCGGCGCCATCCCCATCCGCCAGGTCCTGGCGCCGTGCGGCTTTGCGCAACAAAAAGCGCAACGCACCCCTGAGACAAGCGTCCGCGAACCGCGTCAGCGCACCCGTCACCTGAAGCACGTTCCATGTCCCGCCAATATCGGCAAACGCGGTCGCCAGCGCGGCGGCGCGCTTGGCGCCCCGCAGCTCGGCCATCGCTTGGCCGTCCTGATCCAGAAGCGCAACCGCCATCGCCCGCGCCGACGCTTGCTCCAGCACCGCATCCGGCCCTTTGGTCAAGGTCCGGACCAGGATCTCGGGCTCGCGCAGAGCCAGCCGGCACAAGAACGGACTGTTGCCAAACGCGCCTTCGAGGAGGGATTGCGTCGCGGAAGCCGGGCTAAATCCGCTTTCGGCCAGAGTTTGAAGCGTACGCGCTGCCCGTGCACAATCGAAAGGCAGCGGAGGGACACGTAAATCGGGCATGCCCAACTGTAGGTTTCAGAGAGGGATTTTCCCAGGTGGAAACGGCCCGCGTCGCGGGTCTTTTGGTCCCCCTTCGCAGAGCCGCATCTCTACCGTCCTGACCGCAAAACCCTCCCGCGCCGGCATGACCATCCGGGAAAATCGCGGCCTCATTCCGCGGCGGCACGAGGCAGCGTCTGCTTTTCGCGGTCCTGCCCGGACACCAGGCGCAAGGAAGGGCGCGGGAAGCGCAGGATGGCTTTGAGCCCCGGCGCATTGTCCTCCAGCAGCAATTGCGCGCCATGAAAATGGGCGACCGCGGCGACCAGGGACAGTCCCAGGCCGGTGCCGGGCGAATTGCGGCTGGCCTCCAGCCGCACGAAACGCTCCACCACCCGGGCGCGGTCATGGGCGGGAATGCCGGGACCACTATCGGCGACGCAC
>JBOHKF010000428.1:0-9316 GCA_050729015.1 Rhizomicrobium sp.
CCTTGTCCTTCAATTCGGTCGTGATGCGCAGCGCCAGTTTGGGGCCCACGCCGGGCGCCCGACCGATCATGGTCTTGTCCGATAGAGCCAGGGCCCGCTGCAATTCCCGCGGGCTCAAGGTGGAAAGAACCGAAAGCGCCACCTTGGCGCCCACGCTTTGCACGGTCTGGAGCAGCCGAAACCATTCCCGCTCTTCGGCCGAGGCGAAGCCATAAAGTCTGATCGCGTCCTCGCTCACTTTCATTTCGATCATCAGCGAGACATGCCCGCCGACGGCGAGGCGCGACAAGGTGGAAGATGGGCAGTGGACCACATAGCCGACGCCGGACACGTCCAGGATCGCCCAATCCTCGCCAAGCGAGTCCACCGTGCCGGTCAACTTTCCGATCATGCCAGCCTTTCGATCATCACAGTGCGGCCGAAAGCCTGGCGCGAGAACCGGCCAGATGAGCGTGCGCGATTGCCGCTGCCAGTGCATCCGCAGCGTCGGCTTGGACGACCCGCGACGCGGGGAGAAGCCGCTGCACCATGAACTGGACCCGCTCCTTGCCGGCGTGCCCCGCCCCTGCCACGCATTTCTTGATCGTGTTGGGAGCGTATTCGGCTATTTCGAGTCCCGCTTCGGCCGCTGCCAGAAGAGCGATGGCGCGCGCATGCCCCAACTTCAAGGCCGCCGAAGGATCGCGGGCGACGAAGGCCTGTTCGATTGCCAGGGCCTCCGGAGCGAGATGCTCGATCACCAGGCGCAACTCCCGGTGCAACCGGGCCAACCGCTGACCGAGGCTCATCGCCGCGCGCGTGGCGATCACCCCGTGAGCGATATGGGAGAGCCGCGTTCCGTCGAGCGCAATCATCCCCCAGCCCATGGCGCTCAAGCCGGGATCGAGGCCAAGGATGCGAATCGCGGGCGTGGCCATGGCATCTTTGTGCCTGTTCCGTTCGCGCGCTTCAATGCGCAAAGCGAAACTTCAGCCGCCCAGCTTGGCCAGCAGGGCGTTCGACAATTCGTAATTGCCATAGACATTCTGGACGTCGTCATGATCGTCCAGACTCTCGATCAGCTTCATCAGCGTTTCGCCTGCCTCGTCGGAAACCGCCACCGTGCTCTGCGGCCGCCAGGTCAGGGCCGCGGATTGCGGCGTACCCAGCTTTTGTTCCAGTGCCTCGCGCACCGAAGCGAAGCCGTCCGCCGAGGTGATGAATTCATGCATCTGGGCGTTGGAGAGGCATTCGTCGGCGCCCACATCCAGCGCCAATTCCAGCATCTGGTCCTCGCCGCCCTTGGCGGCGGGATAAACGATCACCCCCACATGCTCGAAGAGAAAGCTGGCCGACCCGGTCTCTCCTAGCGCGCCGCCGTATTTGGAGAAGGCGGCACGGACATCGGCCGACGTGCGGTTGCGGTTGTCGGTCATCGCCTCGACGATGATCGCCACCCCTCCGGGGCCGCGGCCCTCGTAGCGGATCTCGTCATAATTCTCGGCGTCCCCGCCTTGGGCTTTGCGGATGGCGCGTTCGATATTGTCCTTTGGCATGGACTCGGCCTTGGCTGCCAAGATGGCCGTCCTCAGCCGCGAATTATGGGCAGGATCGGGAAGACCCGCCTTGGCAGCCACGGTGATTTCCCTGGCGAGCTTGGAAAATAGCTTGGAGCGCTCCTTATCCTGCCGCCCCTTGCGGAACATGATGTTCTTGAACTGACTGTGGCCGGCCATCCGATACCCGAAATGTCTGGCCGGCCAGATAGCGGCGCTCTCCGCCCACTTCAAGTCCATTGCAATAGCGACCGCCTTGCGCCTGTGGTTGTTCGCGCTGTTGCATATACCTATCGTTGATATGTATATTAAACCTATTTTAAATAGGTATCAAAGATGTCTCCCAATCCGCCTTTCATGGCCGGAATCCCCGAACTCCTGGTCCTCGGCCTCTTGAAGAGCAGGGAAGAAATGTATGGCTACGAACTGGTTGCGGCGATCGGAGTCGCCACCAATGGGGTGGTTTTTCTCGAGCAGGGTGTTGTCTATCCGCTTCTCCACGAACTTGAGGAAAGCGGCTTCCTCAAAAGTCGAAATCAGGTCATCAACGGCCGCAAGCGGACTTACTATGCCCTCACCTCGCAGGGCATCAGGCGGCTGTTCGACCTCACGGACGATTGGCGCCGGCTGGAAGGGGCGCTCGGTCGGGTGCTGGCCTGACATCCGCCTCGCGGCATCAGGGGTGCGGGAGCGCCGGTTCTAGCCGCCCGCCTACCCGGACCGGGGCGATGCGGGTGGCGAGACCATCCCGGCCCGTTTCGACAAAGACGCCGCAGACCGTTGCCGGCCCGGTGGCCGGAGAAAAGCGCGTCATCGAAATCTTGTGCAGGAAGCGCTGCAAGGGCTCGGCCTTGTCCATCCCGATCACGGAATCATAGTCGCAGCAGGCGCCGGTGTCGCTTTGATAGGCCGTGCCGCCGGGAAGGATTTGCGCATCCGCAGTGGGCACGTGGGTATGTGTACCCACCACCAGGCTGGCGCGGCCATCGCAGAAATGGCCTATCGCCATTTTTTCCGACGTGGCCTCGGCATGCATGTCCACCACGATGGCGTCGGCGGCCCGGCCCAAGGGACAGGCGGAAAGCTCGGCATCCGCGGCGGCAAAGGGATCGTCGAGCGGGTCCATGTAGACCCGCCCCATCAGGTTGATCACCAGAACGCTGCCGGACGGCGTTTGGTAAAGATTGCTGCCGCGCCCTGGCGTGCCTGACGGATAATTCCGTGGCCTGAGGATGCGGTCTTCCCCATCAATATAGGTGAGAATCTCCTTCTGGTCAGCCCAATGATTGCCGGTCGAGATGACGTCTATGCCGAGCGCGAAAAATTCCTCGGCGATGGCGCGTGTCAGACCGAATCCGTGGGCGGCATTCTCGCCATTGACGATGACCAGATCGGGCGTCAACCGGGCTTTCAATTGCGGCAGTTCGGCCGCCACCGCGTCCCGGCCGGGCCGGCCGATAATGTCGCCCAGAAACAGGATTTTCATGGCCGAAAGACCCTCATGCCCTTCTCGCTGATGAGGGCGTGCAGGCGAACATCGTGGGACGCCGCCGGCAATTCCGGCACTTCCTGGCCGCTATAGGCAATGCCGATGGCCCGAACGTGGGCAAGGAGCGCGAGAGTCCGGTCATAATAGCCACCGCCATAGCCCAGGCGATAACCCCGTTTGTCATAGGCAAGCAAGGGCACCAGGATCACCTCGGGCCTCACCTCCGGCCAGCGTTCCAGCGGTTCATGGATGCCGTGGCAGCCGGGCTGAAGCGCCTCACCCTCCGGAATCAGATGAAAATGGAGGGCGCTGTTGGCTTGCGCAATGCGGGGAAAGGCGATGCCGGCGCCGCGAGCGGCCAGTCGCTTGAGCAGCAGGGTGGGATCCGCTTCGTCGCTTCGCGGGTGGTAGCCGGCGATGATCGCCCCGCTTTCGAACCGGAGGCCCTCGCCATGCCTGGCCAATGCTTGAGCGAAATCGGCATCGGCCAGCGCCTGGCGGCGGGCGCGCGCGGCCTGGCGCAGGGCTACCTTATCGGCCAAGGCGGACGGCACCGCATTCGCCGTTGGTATTCGGATCCTCACGGGCCTGCAGTGCAGGTGGGCGCCATGTGGCCGAGGCCACGACCTCGGCCAGGGACAGCTCCCGGTGAGTACCATTAAGGCCCCTGGGCATCGCTAACCTGACGCGCGAGGCAGTCACCGTCCGTTGTCCAATCTAAGCCACCGGAAGGCTTGCGGCAATCCGCTCGATGCGTTGAGCCGCCTGCTCCAAAAGGCTTGCAGCCCGGTTCTCCGCAGCGCCGGCCTTGGCTTCCAGTTCCGCACGCGCCGCCAGGTGCCCGGCGTGACGATCGGCGGCGTCCGCCTTTCCGCCATGATGCTCGTCGGCGATCAGAAGTGCGGCCATCAGCAAAAGCCGTGCGTCGCCCACCTGGCCCACGGAACTCAAGACCTCTCGTGCCTTGGCGTCCACCGTTGTTGCCAGTTGGCGCAAATGCTCTTCCTCGCCATCGTCGCAGGCGATCGTGTAGGCGCGGCCGTTCACCATCACATTGACAAGGGGCACCGGCGTCTCCTTCCTCAACCGCCGGCGGCGAGGGCGGCGCGGATCTCGCCGATCGCGCCATCCAGCCGTCCTTCGACGTCCTGGCTCAAGCTGGAAAGAGCGGCAAGCTCTTCTTCCAATTGGGCGATGCGCGCCAGAAGATGGTCATGCTCTTTTGCCGAGGCGGGCTCGTCGCTCGGCGATCTCCTCTTACCCCCTGGCTGCGCCGCTGCCTGCTCCAGGCGCGTCAGGGCATCGGCAAGGCGCCGCTCCGCCAAATCCAGCCGGCTCATAATTCTCCGCCTTGTCAAGGCTGCAACCCGAGCTTAGGGCCCATTGGGAAAGACGGTCAACGCATTTGCGTTTAGGTCCTTGTGACCACCCCTTGACGGCAGCAGAGCCCCCTCGCTAAGGCCTCCCAACCCTCCCGGGAAACCAACCATGACCGATCCCAAGGCTCCGCCGGAGCAGACCCAAATTCGCCGCTTGGCAAACGCGATCCGGATGCTGTCGCTGGATGCGGTGGAGAACGCCAAATCGGGCCATGCGGGCCTGCCCATGGGGATGGCGGACGCCGCCACGGTGCTATTTTCCCGCTTCCTCAAATTCGACCCCGCTCATCCGGATTGGCCCGACCGGGATCGTTTCGTGCTTTCGGCCGGTCATGGCTCGATGCTGCTCTACGCGTTCCTCTACCTCACCGGCTATCCGGAGATGACCATCGACCAGTTGAAACACTTTCGCAAAGTGGGAAGCCGTACCGCGGGCCATCCCGAATATGGCCATGCTCCCGGAATCGAGACCACCACCGGTCCGCTGGGACAGGGCATCACCAATGCCGTGGGCATGGCGATCGCAGAAGCGCATTTGAACGCCCGTTTCGGCCGGGGGCTGGTGGATCACAGGACCTACGTCATCGCCAGTGACGGAGATCTCGAGGAAGGCATAAGCCACGAGGCAATCTCGCTGGCCGGCCACCTCAAGCTCGGGAAGCTGATTGTCCTTTGGGACCACAATTCCATCACCATTGACGGGTCCACCGCGCTTTCCGAATCGACCGACATGATCGGGCGCTTCCAGGCGGCGGGCTGGATCACCGATGCTTGCGACGGTCATGATGCCGGACAGGTATTTGGCGTGCTGAGCCGCGCCCGGGATGCCGATCGTCCGGTGATGATCGCGTGCCGCACCATCATCGGCTTCGGCATGCCCACCCGCCAGGGCACACAAAAAGCCCATTCGGACGCGCCCGGCGCGGAGGAAGTGGCCGGCGCGCGCAAGGCGCTCGGCTGGGACTTCCCACCTTTCGTTGTCCCTGACGACCTTCTCGACTCGTGGCGCGCTATCGGCCGGCAAGGTCAAGCCGCGTGCGCCGAATGGGCGAGATTCAAGGAGGCGTCGCCGAAAAAGGGAGAATTCGAGACGGCGATGGCTTCTGCCATACCCGCCGAAGTGGGAAGAGGCCTCCTCGCACTCAAAGAAAAAATGAGCGCTGAAAAGCCCCTCGCCGGCACCCGCAAGCATTCGGAGAAAGCGCTGGAGATTATCAATGGCGCACTATCCATCACCATCGGCGGTTCGGCCGATCTCACGCCCTCCAACAACACCAAGACCAAGAACATCACCGAGATGACGCCGGGTGGCTTTTCGGGCCGCTACATCCATTACGGCATCCGCGAACATGGCATGGCAGCCACCATGAACGGCATGGCGTTGCACGGCGGCATCATTCCCTATGGCGGGACCTTCATGGTATTTTCGGACTATTGCCGGCCGTCCATCCGGCTGGCGGCGCTGATGGGGGTGCGCACCATTTTTGTCATGACCCATGACTCGATCGGGCTTGGCGAGGACGGGCCAACGCACCAGCCGGTCGAGCACTTGGCGGCACTGAGGGCCATTCCCAATCTTTTGGTGATGCGGCCGGCGGATGGCGTGGAAACAGCAGAGTGCTGGGAGTTGGCGCTGGCCCATGCCCGCCAGCCCAGTCTTTTGGCGTTCTCGCGCCAGGACGTGCCCACGGTGCGCTTGAAACACACGCCTGAGAATCTCTCCGCCAAGGGCGCCTACGAACTCATCGCCGAGCCAGGGGCCAAGGTCACTTTTCTGGCGACCGGCTCAGAGGTGGGGCTGGCGGTGGGGGCGCGCGAACTCCTTGCCAACGAGGGGATTCAGGCGCGCATAGTCTCCATGCCTTGCTGGGCCTTGTTCGAGAAACAAAGCAGGCAATATCGTGAAGCCCTGCTGGGACCCGGCACGGTAAAGATCGCCATCGAAGCGGGCGTGCGCGAAGGCTGGGACCGTTATATCGGAGCGGACGGCGCGTTTATCGGCATGCATTCCTTCGGCTCCAGTGGGCCGGCCAAAGATGTCTTCAGGCATTTCAATATCACGCCCGAGGCCGCGGCGGAGGCCGCCAAGAAGAGTTTGAACCAGCATTAGGAGCAAAAAAGGGATGGTTCGGGTAGCAATCAACGGCTTTGGCCGGATCGGCCGGCTGGTCTTAAGGGCGGTTGTGGAAAGCGGCCGCCGCGACATCGAGATCGTCTCGGTCAATGATCTGGGGCCGGTCGAAACCAACGTGCATCTGCTGCGCTACGATAGCGTGCATGGGCGCTTTCCGGCCGTCGTCACCGTGGACGGCGACATGATGGTCGCCGCCGGCCACAAAATCAAAGTCACGGCGATCCGGGATCCCGCAAGCCTGCCCCACAAGGAGTTGGCGGTGGATATCGCCATGGAGTGCACCGGCATTTTCACCGCCCGCGACAAGGCGAGCCTGCATCTCAAGGCAGGCGCCAAGCGGGTGCTGGTCTCTGCGCCCGCCGACGGCGCCGACATCACCGTCTGTTACGGAATCAATCACGACCGGATTACCAACGAGCATATGATCGTCTCCAACGCCTCCTGCACCACCAACTGCCTGGTGCCGGTTGCCAAGGTGCTGAACGACGCGGTGGGTCTGGAGAAGGGTATGATGACCACAATCCATTCCTACACCAACGATCAGCCCATACTGGACCAGATCCACAAGGACCTCTATCGCGGCCGCGCCGCGGCTCTTTCCATGATCCCAACCTCAACCGGCGCGGCCAAGGCGGCGAGCCTGGTGCTGCCCGAGCTCAAGGGAAAGCTGGACGGTATCTCGGTGCGCGTTCCCACGCCGAATGTCTCGCTCGTGGACCTCAAATTCGTCGCCTGCAGAACGACCAGCGTGGACGAAATCAATCAAGCCATCATCGCCGCGGCCCAGGGACGGCTGAAGGGGATCCTTGAGGTTGTGCGCGACAAGCTGGTATCGGTGGATTTCAACCACAACCCCGCCTCATCCAGCTTCGCGCTCGACCAGACGAGGGTGATAGACGGAAATTTCGTTTCGGTCATGTCCTGGTATGATAATGAATGGGGCTTTTCCAACCGCATGGCCGACGTCGCCGCGGCGATGGGAAAACAGCTCTGAACTTCCTATGAAATTCGACACGCTCGACGATCTTGAAGTGAAGGGAAAGCGCGTGCTGGTGCGCGCCGATCTCAACGTGCCCCTGAAGGATGGCAAGGTCGCGGATGAGACGCGCATCGCGCGTCATATCCCCACCTTGCGCGAATTGGCAGAGAAGGGCGCCAAAGTGATCATCTTGAGCCATTTCGGCCGGCCCAAAGGCCGATTCCAGCCTTCTATGTCGCTTAAGCCGGTGGTGACACCTTTGGCCAGGCAGGTCGGTCGACCGGTTTTCTTCGTCGGCGACTGCGTGGGACCCAAGGCCGAAAGCGCGGTCAAGAACCTGAAGAATGGCGAATTGCTTCTGCTCGAGAACACACGCTTTCATTCCGGCGAAGAAAAGAATGATCGCGATTTCGCCAGCCGCGTGGCCCGCCTTGGAGACGTGTTCGTCAATGACGCCTTCTCCGCCACCCATCGCGCGCATGCCACCACGACGGCGCTCGCCTATCTGATGCCGGCGGCGGCGGGACGGGCGATGGAATTGGAACTCAGCCATCTCAAGGCGGCGCTCGCCAAGCCCGTCCGCCCGCTGATGGCCGTGGTCGGTGGGGCGAAGGTCTCCACCAAGATCGAGCTGCTGACAAATCTGGTGACGCGCGTGGAGGTTCTCGCGATCGGCGGGGCCATGGCCAACACCTTTCTTGCCGCCGAAGGAGCCCAGGTTGGAAAATCGCTCTACGAGCCCCATCACCTTCCGACCGCGCGGCGCGTCTTGCACATCGCGACGGAGAGCGGGACTGCGATCCTTCTGCCCAAGGATGTGGTGGTGGCCCGGGAGATGCGAGAGAATGCCCCGCACCGCACCGTGGCAGCGACGGCGATCGGCCCCGACGACATGGCGCTGGACCTCGGCGCGGAAAGCATTCAAG
Source organism: Rhizomicrobium sp. (assembly GCA_050729015.1). GTDB lineage: Bacteria > Pseudomonadota > Alphaproteobacteria > Micropepsales > Micropepsaceae > Rhizomicrobium. The sequence continues at coordinate 8,443 of JBOHKF010000428.1, forward strand.
CCTTCAAGAAGCGGTTGGTGACGATCAAGACCTTGGTTTGGAACGGGCCGCTGGGAACCTTTGAACGGCCGCCCTTCGACAAGGGAACGGTCGAGGCGGCAAGAGCCGTCGCCGAGGCCACCAGGAGGGGCGACCTTCTTTCCGTGGCCGGGGGTGGGGATACGATCGCGGCCTTGGCGCACGCGGGGGTGGAAAAGGACTTCTCGTATATCTCGACGGCGGGCGGGGCCTTCCTCGAATGGTTGGAAGGACGGGAACTGCCGGGCGTGGAAGCGCTCAAGGCCGCGCACAAAAAACAAGCCGCCAGGAGGTGACGATGAATCTCGGGGAATTGAACGCAATCGCAAAAAAACTGGTGACGCCCGGCAAGGGCTTGCTGGCAGCCGATGAGTCCACGGGCACCATCAAGAAGCGCTTCGACAAGATCGGCGTGGAAAACAACGAGCAGAACCGCCGCGACTATCGCGAGTTTTTGTTCCGCACCGACGGCGCCATGAGGAAATGCATTTCCGGCGTGATTCTTTATGACGAGACCATCCGCCAAAAGGCCAAGGACGGCACTCCCCTGGTGAGGATCATCGAAGCCACAGGCGCCATCCCCGGCATCAAGGTGGATGAAGGGGCCAAGCCTCTTGCCGCCAGTCCTGGCGAGACGGTAACGGAAGGCCTGGACGGCCTCAGAACCCGCTTCCGGGATTATTACACATTGGGGGCCCGCTTCGCCAAATGGCGGGCCGTGATCGATATCGGTCCCGGCATACCCAGCCGTAATGGCATAAGCGCCAACGCTCACGCCCTGGCCCGCTACGCGGCCCTGGCGCAAGAGAATGGTATCGTCCCCATCGTCGAGCCGGAAGTGCTGATGGATGGCGAT
>JBOHKF010000429.1:0-5508 GCA_050729015.1 Rhizomicrobium sp.
GCCTGGAGCGCCGAAGCGTGACAAAATGCGTCCGCCCCATTGTCCAAGGTCACGAAGCCGTAGCCCTTGGTCGCATTAAACCATTTCACCTTGCCGGTCGCTGCGCTTTGCGCCGCGGGCCGCGACCCATCATTGTCGTAATGTGCCATTTGAACCGACGCCACACCCAAGCCGGTGGACTGTACCGCGTGCGCACGCGCGCCCCTCGTCCGGCAACGGCAGGCCCGCGCATTACGGTATGATGACTACAGAAACACGAAACTCGCAAGGGAGGATGCTTCAGGTTGCGACCGCGAAAACGCGGCAAGGATTTTCGCTGCGCCGCAAAATTTGCTTGATTTTCAATGCCGGACGGCAAACACCGGCAGACGGGGAAGGGGCCGCGATGGCGGCGCAAGCAACGCCGAGGCAGACAAATGGGTGACGTGCCGCTCCCGCCGCTGCAATTGCCGGCCAAAGTCGAGAACCGCTTTGCTGCGCTTCCGGGCGCCTTTTATACCAGAATGGCGGCAGAGCCGCTGGCCCGGGCGCCCCGTCTCATCCACGCCAATGAGCAGGCGGCATCGCTTATCGGCCTCGATTCCGGCGATCTTGGCGATACCCGCTGGCTGGAGGTTTTTTCCGGCCGCGCGCCTTTTCCGGGCGGGGAATCCCTGGCCATGGTCTATTCGGGCCATCAATTCGGAGCCTGGGCAGGCCAGTTGGGCGATGGCCGCGCCCTCTTGATTGCACAAGTCCGCAACCCGATGGGCGAACTATGGGACGTGCAACTCAAGGGCTCCGGCCTCACACCCTATTCCCGGTTTGGCGACGGGCGGGCGGTGATGCGCTCGACCATCCGCGAGTATCTTGCCAGTGAGGCGATGGCGGCGCTTTCGATCCCCTCGACGCGGGCGATGGCGGTTGTCGAGACCGGCGAGATGGTTCGGCGCGAGCAAGCCGAGCCCGGCGCCATCCTCACCCGGCTCGCGCGTTCGCACGTCCGGTTCGGCCATTTCGAGCATTTCCATCACGCCGGCCAGCCTGAGTCGGTCCGCCTGCTCGCCGATCACGTGATCCAAGAATATTTGCCGCATTTTCTGGGCGACTATGGCGGCTGGTTCGGCGAGGTGGTGAAGCGCACCGCCCGTCTCATCGCCCTCTGGCAGGCGGTTGGCTTTGCCCATGGCGTGATGAACACCGACAATATGTCGATCCTGGGCGTCACCCTGGACTATGGCCCCTTCGGCTTCATGGACGCCTACGATCCCGATTTCGTCTGCAATCATTCCGACGAGACCGGCCGCTACGCCTTCGCCAACCAGCCGGGCATCGGCTTGTGGAATTTGAAGGCCCTGGCCGTCGCGCTTTCGAGCCTGATGCCGAGTGAGGTCCTGGTGGAAAAGCTCAACGGTTATGAAGGGCATTTCATGCAGTGTTACCACCATACTATGCGCGCCAAGCTTGGCCTTACTCGCGTCGAGGAGGGTGACAAGCGCCTGATCGGCGAATTGCTGGCGTTGATGGCCAAGGCGCGGGCCGATTACACCCAAACCTTCCGGGGACTTTCCAGGCCGGGTGGGAATTGGCCATCCCTGTTCGGTGAAGAGCGCGGGCAAGCCCGGGAATGGCTCGCCCGCTATCTTGCGCGGATGGCACGCGAGGGGGACAGGAGCTGCGCCATGGACCGCATCAATCCCAAATATGTGCTGCGCAATTGGGTGGCGGAAACGGCGATTCGTGCGGCGGCGGACCGCCACGATACCGACTATCTCGATCGCGTCCTCAGCCTCATGCAGAACCCGTGGGGCGAGCATCCCGAGGAGGTCGCTCTTTCGCTGCCGCCGCCGCCCCAATATTGCGGCCTGTCGGTTTCCTGCTCGTCCTAGCGAAAAAGGCGTGGCACGGCGGGGGCCGAGCCATTATGGTCCGCACCGCCATGGAACCTTTCGTGAAGCTCGACGCGGTCGCCGCCCCTCTCGACATGATCAATGTCGACACCGACATGATCATTCCCAAGCAATTTCTCAAAACCATCCATCGCACCGGCCTCGGCAAGGCGCTGTTCGACGAGCTGCGCCACAATCCCGACGGCAGTGAAAAGCCCGATTTTGTCCTCAACAAGCCCGCCTATCGCCAGGCGCGCATCCTGGTTACCGGCGAGAATTTCGGCTGCGGATCGAGCCGCGAGCATGCGCCATGGGCGCTTCTCGATTTCGGCATCCGTTGCGTGATTGCGCCAAGCTTCGCCGATATTTTTTATAATAACTGCTTCAAGAACGGCATTCTGCCGATCAGGCTGCCCCGGGAGATCGTCGACAAGCTTCTCGACGACGCCGGTCGCGGCGCCAATGCCCCTATCTCGGTGGATCTGCAAGCCAAGGAGATTCGCGGTCCGGATGGCGGAGTGGCGCCTTTCGAGATTGACGAATTCCGCCGCCAGTGCCTGCTCAACGGCTGGGACGACATCGCACTCACCTTGCGCGACGCCGACCGGATCGCCCAATTCGAGAAGCGCCACCTGCACGACGCACCGTGGGTTGCGGAGCGATCGCAGGGCGGGCAAAACGGTCCCGTAAACCGTTTTGAGCCACCAACGCCGCGAGCTTAGGCGAGCGGCAGAGCGATTCGCCGAGCAGGTGTCAAAAATGCCCAAGATCCTGGTCACGCCCGGTGACGGCATCGGCCCCGAAGTGATGGACGCCACAAGGCGGGTGCTTTCCTGGCTGGGCGGCAACCGCAATTTCGCCTGTGAGGTCGAGGAAGGGTTGATCGGCGGCATCGCCTTCGAGAAGGTCGGGCGCCCCGATCCCGATGAGACCATCGCCAAGGCGAGGCACGCCGATGCCGTGCTGTTCGGCGCCGTCGGCGGTCCCAAATGGGACCCGCTGCCATTCGCCCAAAAGCCCGAGCGCGGCCTCTTGCGCTTGCGAAAGGATCTGGAACTGTTCGCCAACCTCCGGCCGGCCCTTTGTTTCGATGCCCTGAAGGAGGCCTCGACCCTGAAGCCCGAAATCGTCGCCGGCCTCGACATTCTGATCGTGCGCGAATTGACGGGCGGAGTCTATTTCGGCGAGCCCAAGGAGACGACGCTGCTGGCCTCCGGCGAAAAGCGCGCGGTGGACACCCAGGTTTACACCACCGGCGAGATCACCCGGATCGCGCGGGTGGCGTTCGCGCTGGCGCGATTGCGAAAGCGGCGCGTCGCCTCGGCGGAAAAATCCAATGTGATGGTGACGGGCGTGCTGTGGCGGGAGGTTGTGAGCGAGGTGAAAGCTCGCGAATTTCCCGACGTCGAGCTCACCCACGTGCTGGCCGATAATTGCGCCATGCAATTGGTGCGCCATCCCAAACAGTATGACGTCATCGTCACCGACAATCTGTTCGGCGACGTGCTTTCCGATGAAGCAGCCCAACTCACCGGTTCGATCGGCATGCTCCCATCCGCGTCTCTGGGCGCGAAAGTGAACGGAAAGCAGCGCGCACTATATGAACCCATCCATGGCAGCGCCCCGGATATCGCCGGCCGCGGCCTTGCCAATCCCATCGCGTCCATCCTGTCGCTCGCTATGTGCCTGCGCTATTCGTTCGGCCGGGCGGACGATGCAAGCCTGATCGAGAACGCGGTGGAGCGGGTGCTGGCCGAAGGCTATCGTACCGGCGACATCATGCAGCCGGGGATGAGCAAGCTCGGCACGACCGCCATGACGGATGCGATTGTAAAGGCGCTGGCAAAGCTTTCCTGCGACCCCTAGCGCCCACCCGGCCTTGACCACATGCGGGTGAGGTTGTTGGCCACCACCTCCATGCGCACCCGGCTTGGCCAGTCCATCTTCAGGCCTTCGAGCGCCAGCACGTCCTGAATCTCGAACAGAAGATTGCGCTCCCGCTCGTCCGGGACCAGGCTTTCGATGAAGCTGATCGAGACCAGCCGCACCCCCGCCGTCACCGGCCGCACCTCGTGCAGGAGAGTCGAGGGATAGACAAAAGCTTCGCCTGGTTGCCCCTTGATGGGGGTGGGCAGGGTGCCGACATGCAACAGCAGTTCGCCCCCGTCATAGCTCTTGGGATCGTTGAGGAAGACGGTGCAGGAAAGATCGGAGCGCATCTGGAAGGAGCCTTGCGGCCCGGTGATATTCATGAAGGCGACGTCGGCGTGGGCGCCATATTTCATTCCCGCCTCGTAACGGCTGAGAAGCGGTGGCGCGATCATTTTGGGGAAGGCAAAATCCCGGAAGGGCCGCGACCTCTGGAAGGCATCCAGCACGATCTGGGCGGATTCCGCATAGCGAGGATCGCGCCGGTCGGCCTGGAGATTGACCTTGGTGACATTGTTGGGGTTGGAAAGGCGCCCCTCGATGAAGGGCAGCTCGCCGGCAAGCCGGGTCAGGCGCGACACTTCGGCCGGGTTCAAAAAACCGCGCAGTTCCTGGAACATTGACCCCTCTTGCCGTACCGGGCGACGTTACCATGAGGCCCCAGCTTGGGCCCATGCGTCGAAAGTGGCGGCAATCGGCAATACTGGCGGTAACATGGACAAAATGTAATAATATCGCCGGTCTATGACAGGCATTGGCGACACTTGTGAGCGACTTGGCGGTTAGAAAAAATTCAGGCGCCGCATGGAAAATTTCCTCATTGCATGCGCTTGCCACTAGCGGCGATAAGCCGGATGGTGGGCCCGGTCCCCGAGGGTTCTGGGCAGGTTTTTCATGCAGGAAGCACAGGACCCGGAGCCCATGTCGGTCAGTGAATTCATTCCCTCCGTGATGCGCAATGTGAAAGCGGGGCGCGTTTCTTCCCGTCGGCGCTGGCTCTGGATTGGCGCCGGCGTGATCGCCGCAGGGGCCTTGAGTTGGCTCGGCTGGGGCTACTTCGCACCCGCACCACAGCACCATCAGCCGCTGCCGCCGGTCCAGGTGGCGCGTGCCGACCGGCAGGACGTGACCGTGGTCGAGCACACTGTGGCCACGGTGGTATCGCCCGACATGCTGCAGGTTACCGCCCAGGTTCAGGGCAAGCTGCTCCAGGCCTATTTTCAAGAGGGCCAATTGGTGCACAAGGGCGATCCGCTTTTCCTGATCGATCCCCGGCCGTTCGAGGCCGCGCTCACCCAAGCCGAAGGCCAGCTCGCCAAGGATCAGGCAACGCTCCAAGGGGCGCGCACCGATCTCAAGCGCTACCAGACGCTGTTGGCGGCCAACGCGATTTCCAAGCAGACGGTGGACGATGAGTCCGCCCTGGTCGCCACCGACGAAGGCGTGGTCCAGGCCGATCAGGGCAGCGTCGAAAATGCCCGGATCAATCTCGGCTATACCCGCATCATTTCGCCGATCGACGGCAAGACCGGGCCCCTCCAGATTCAGCCCGGCAACGTCATCACCGTGGCGGGCTCGACGCCTCTGGTCACGGTGACCCAGGTCCAGCCGATCATGCTTTCCTTCTTCCTGCCCCAGAACCAGCTCACCCAAATTCAGAATCAGATGGCAAAGGGAAAGTTTTGGGCGATCGTGCCCATGCCCGGGGCTC
>JBOHKF010000430.1:0-2014 GCA_050729015.1 Rhizomicrobium sp.
ACCATACCGCCAAAGTCATTGGACGATTGCTGGGTTAGCATTTAAGGAAACGCGCGCAAGGAAGACCCATGAGTGATGAAACCGAACTGGAAATGCCGGAAGCCAGCATCGTAGAACCGGCAGCGGACCCCCTCGCCAGCCTGAGAGCGGAAATGGAGTCCTTGCGCGATCAACGCTTGCGGGCGCTGGCGGAAGTGGAAAATGTGAGGCGGCGCGCCGAGCGCGACAAGGCCGAGGCCTCGCAATACGCCGTCACCAGATTCGCCCGCGATATGCTGGCCATCGCCGACAATTTCTCCCGCGCCTTGGCCGCCTGTCCGCCCGAATTGCGCGCCGCCGCCGATCCCCAGGTCAGGGGCGTGCTGGACGGCGTGGAAGCCACCGACCGGCAATTGATGGCGACCTTGGAGCGCTATGGCGTCAAGGCGATTTCCGCCGAGAACGGCAAATTCGATCCCAATCTGCATCAGGCCATCGCCGAAGTTCCTGGCCAAGGCGGTCCCGCCGGCCATATCGTGGATGTGGTCCAGCAGGGCTACATGATCGGCGACCGGCTGCTCAGGCCAGCGATGGTGACGGTGGCCCGCCGCGATGAGTCGCCGGTTGCCGTCGATACCAAGGCTTGAAGCGCATGGCGGACTTGAACATCGTCGTTGCCGGAGCTTCGGGGCGAATGGGCCGGGCGCTGATCCGGGAAATCGCCCAGGCAAGAGATCTCGTCTTGTCGGGGGCGTTGGAAGCGGAAGGTCATCCCGATCTTGGCCGGGACGCCGGCCTGGTCGCGGGCCTTGCCGCCAATGGCGTGACCCTCACTGCCGACCCGTTGCCCCTGGTGGCCCAGGCCCGGGCGGTGATCGATTTCACCCAGCCGATGGTGTCGGTGATGCTGGCAGGCCTCGCGGCCCAGGCCCGCACCGTCCAGGTGATCGGCACCACCGGCTTCTCGCCCGAACAGGAAGCCCGTATCGGTGCGGCAGCGCGCCACGCCGTGATCGTCAAATCCGGCAACATGAGCATGGGCGTGACCCTGCTGGCGGCGCTGGTGGAGCGGGCCGCAAAGGCCCTCCCCGGCTACGACGTCGAAATTCTGGAAATGCATCACCGAATGAAAGTGGACGCGCCTTCGGGGACCGCGCTGCTGCTGGGGCGCGCTGCCGCCAAGGGCCGCGGCACGTCGCTTGACAAGGCGGCGCTGCCGGGCCGCCAGCGCGAGACCGGGCCGCGGGTCGACGGCGGCATCGGCTTCGCCAGTCTGCGGGGCGGCTCGGTGGTGGGCGAGCATCAAGTGTTCCTGGCAGGCGCCGGCGAGCGCCTGGCGCTTTCTCACAGCGCCGAAGACCGTTCCATTTTCGCCCGGGGAGCGCTGGAAGCCGCGCGCTGGGGCCAGGCCAGGAAACCGGGACTGTACGCCATGACCGACGTGCTGGGTCTTTGAGCCGCGAGCATGGTCAAGCTTCTCACGGGGCGCGAAATCGAGGCCTTCTTTGCGCGGCTTGAAAAGCACATTCCCGATCCAAAGACCGAACTCGAATACCAAGACCCCTTTACGCTGCTGATCGCGGTGGTGCTTTCCGCGCAGGCCACCGACCGGTCCGTGAACAAGGCGACCCTTTTGCTGTTCAGGCAGGCGGACACGCCCGCCAAGATGGTCGCTCTGGGCGAGGCCGGTCTGGCGCAGGCGATCAAGACGATCGGGCTTTATCGCGGCAAGGCCAGAAACGTCATCGCCCTCTCCAAAATCCTCATCGAAAAACACGGCGGCCGGGTGCCCGGTACCCGCGCCGCATTGGAGGCGTTGCCGGGGGTGGGACGCAAGACTGCCAATGTGGTGTTGAACATTGCCTTTGGCGAGCCCACCATCGCGGTCGATACCCACATCTTCCGAGTCTCCAACCGCACGGGCCTGGCGCCCGGCAAAAACGTCGTCCAGGTAGAATTGACTCTGGCGAGACGCGTCCCCGAGAAATACCGCCGCCACTAGCACCTTTAACTTATCCTGCATGGTCGCTACACG
>JBOHKF010000431.1:0-4277 GCA_050729015.1 Rhizomicrobium sp.
GGTTGGCCCGGAGGGCCGCAGCCAGCTTTTCGGGCGAGGATTTGGCCATCGAAACCATTTGGGGGAAAAGCGGAAACGGCGCTTTCCTTCGTGGAATCCTTACGTTATAGCAGCGCACCCTTCGGACGCGGCCTGGCCGCAAAATCCGTTAAGGCCCCGCCACTTATATAAGTGCGGAATACCACGGTTGCCGTAGTAGCGTAGTGGTAGCGCAATCCCTTGGTAAGGGATAGGTCGTGAGTTCGATTCTCACCTGCGGCACCATCTTTCTGTTCCTGTTTGTTCGGGTTCAAATTTTCCGCGCTTTACCTAATGCCCGCTCACCTACATTGCACATATCGAATGGTCCAGAGGGGCGAGCTTGCGTGCGCAAGAGTGACCGGTCGTTTGCCGTGCCGTCCCTGCGACCGGCGTCGGGATATAAATTAGCTGCGTCATTGACATAATAGGTCATTGACCTATATATCGGAGAGTATAGGTGCGCTGGGAGTTCGACCCGGCAAAGAGTGCCAAGAACGAGCGCGAGCGTGGATTGCCGTTTGCAGCGGCGGCGCGGCTATTTGATGGCCCTCGGCTCGAATGGGAAGATCGGCGGAAAGACTATGGAGAAACCCGGTTCAATACCCTCGGCGAAATCGAAGGACGTACTTTCTGCACCTCGTTCACGCGGCGCGGAGAAGCCATCCGTATCATCTCATTCCGCAAAGCCAATGCGCGTGAGACACGGCGCTATCGTCAATATCTCCACCAGCGAGGCACGCAGGGCGAAGATTAACTGGGCGAAAGTGGATGCCGCCTCGGACGCAGATGTAACCCGTCATGGCCGGGAAGACCGGACGGCCGTGCCTTCCGATCGCGCGTGGCAAAAGATGGTGCAGGATGGACGCATTTCCCTTGTGCCGCCCGCCAAGGTCGATGTAAGGGCCATTAGGGAGAAATTACATTTATCTCAGTTGGGGTTTGCTGCTCGGTTTGGCTTTACGGCCGCTGCGGTACGTCAGTGGGAGCAAGGCCGCCGTCAGCCGCATGGCCCTGCACGCGTGCTGCTTACAATCATTAACCGCGAACCAGGCGCGGTGCGGCGGGCGCTCGAAACTGCCGCCGAATAAAGTGAGAGTACCACCTGCGGCACCACTTGTGCAGGCCTCGAACGGCGAACGTCTGCACCGCTGCCGGCTTGCAATTTCTCTCAGCCCAAGCCCAGTCGGGCGATCATCTTCTCGCGCTCGGGCCCCAAGGGCGCGGGGTAAAGCCTCGCCGCGCGCTTGAACCGGCGGGGCTTTGCCCACATCCAAAGCACCCGCGCGAACAGGCCGGGGTGTTTTCGCCATGCCACCGGAGGGTCGATCATGTGAAAGGCCCGGGCCTGGGCGCGCACCACGCCAAGGTCGCCCCGGAGCGCGGGAACGAGCCCCTCATCCATCAGGCTTTTTCGCAGCCGCGCCTTGTAGCCCGGCGTCTGGTTTCCCGACTTCCCGCTTTCGGCCCGGCGAACCGCCTGACGATCCTGCCGCGCCATCGCCTCGTAATGGGCGCGGAACTGGTCTTGCGTGCGCCGTTCGAGGGCGATGGCGCGCCGGGCAGGATTGTCGGTTTCTTCGAGGACGGCGCTGAGAATGGAGGCATGGAGAATGCCGGCGGAGCAGCCGCAGCCATAGAGGGGGTTCGAGCGAATGGCGGCGTCGCCGATGGCGAAGAAATTGAGCACCTGCGGCCTGCCATCCTTGAGATAGCTGCGCCAGCAGCTCATGAGGCCGGCCATCGCGTAGACCGGGCTCACGCCTTGGGCGCGTTCGATCCAGCGGGCTGAGCCGGGGAGCGCCATGCCGACCAGATCGAAGGTGGCGGGGTCGGCGATGGCGCGGCGCAACTCCTCTTCCACTTCCGGCAGGGCCAGGGTGATGGAAAAGTGCCGGTTGTCGGCGGGGCAGACTCCATATTTGAGATAGCCCAGATCGCCGGCTGTCGGGCTGCCGTCGAAAGCCGGCTCATCCCAGCCGTCGTGCAGACAATAATGGCGGGTGAAATAAAGAATGCCGGCCGGGCTTTTTTCTTCGCCCACCGTGACGCCTCTCTGCCGCAACCAGTGCGGGAAATGCGTGCCGCGCCCGCTGGCGTCGATCAGGATTCCGCCGCCCAGTTCCTGTTCGCGACCGTCACAGGTCACGGCGAGACCTTGCGCGATCAAGAAGTCCTGCCCGCGGCGCGTCAGAATCCCGTGAACCTTGGCGCCATCGAGGATGCGGACCCCGGGTAGGCGCTCGACGTGGCGGCGCATTACGAATTCGACGGTGGCGCGGCGGCAATAAAGCAACGCCAGATCTTCGTCGCCCGGCTTGGCCACATAGCGTTGCCGCAAATCCGGCGGCAGCGTGTCGCGAAAGCCGAACACCCGGGCGCCGGCAGCCAGCAATTCCTGGAGCAAAAGCGGATGTTCGGCCCGCAGCAGCGCAGTGAGCCTGCCCAGGAAGACATGGCTGTGGCGAAACTGGGCGACGCCACGGCGTTGCCATCGCTCGAAACTCTGGTGAGGGAGGATCGCGGGCGGGGACGAGTCGCGTTCCAAGAGGAGAATCCGGCGACGGCCATCGGCCAGCACCAGTGCCGCCGCCAAGCCCGCGATGCTGGCGCCGGCGATCAGGATCGTTTCGCTCTCTTGAGGTCTGCCGGTTCCGAAAGCTTCCGGACGCGGGCGGTAGATGTTCACTAGGGATCGCAAGACTGTGGGTTGCAAGACTGGCCGCCTCCAAACGCCCGGACTCCGAACTCGTTCCCGTTAAGGGGCGGGGAAAGAACCCGCCTGAGGCGCGCAAGCATTTGAATATACTGCGATTTTCCGGTCAAGCCGGGCTATTCAAGGCAACCGTCCGGTTACAATAGTCTTCGGCAGGCTTGACTTTGCCAAGATCAGCGCCGTCGAAGGCATCAACCTTGCCCCCGAGATGCGACCCGACCTTCAAGACGTCGATAATCAGGGTCTCTCTGCCGTCGAGCGCCGCAAGCATATCGCGCATAAATATGGCAAGCGTGATTAGCCGCGCCTACCTTGACTGCTCAAGCGCCAAACGCGCCGTCAAGGCAATTCGGTGAACTCGTCAACAGTGAATCTCGTCTGACGAATAATCGAGCGCAGCGTCCCAGGTTTGAGGTCGCGGTTTCCATGCACCGGCACGGTCACGGTTCTTGTGGGGTCGCCCGGATAGGTGAGGATGTGGTGACTACCCACGATCCGCTCCGTGACAAATCCCGCTCGCTGAAGCACCTGAATGACACGCTTGCCGCTTGCGATCGGCAATCGGCCACCGCCCATGCTAGGCGGCCACCGTCACGCGGCGAACTTCGGGAAGCGCGTCGGAGGGAATGGCAAGGCCGCGATCCCTGCGATACGAGAGCACGGCACGAATGGCTTCCTCGGCGTTGGCCAGCGCCTCGGGCTCCGTGTCGCCTTCCGTCACCACCTCGGGCAAGGCGGGGACCAACACCGTGAAGCCGCCCTCTTCCTGCGGTTCAAGAATGATCGAGAAACTATAATTTGCGGCCATGAAGTCACACCGATCCATATAGATTGATCATACCATAAGAAGGGATGTCCGGGCAATTAACCGGATCGTCACGCAGATTCATCGTGGTTGACCTTCGCGTTCGAAAATGGAAACGCGCTGAGGATCGCCTTCGAACAATACCACTGATGCTATAGGATAACCGGAGTACGAAAATGACCGCCACCGTCGCTGCCAAGCGCAATACCGACCGCTGCCCCGCCCCCAGGAGCCTTGCTGCGAGAGGACATTCTGCCCGCGCTCGCTATGAAGAAGATCAAGATAGCTGAGGCGCTCGGCATTTCGCGCATGCATCTCTTAAGACATTCTGGCCGAGAAGAAACCGGTATCGCCGGAAGTCGCGGTGCGCCTTGGTAAGGCGTTCGGCGATGGTCCGCAGGTGTGGCTACGGATGCAGGCGGCCTATGATGGATGGCACGCATCGCGCGAAGTGGATGTGCGAAAAGTGAAAGTGCTGACCGCCGTATGATACTGTCCCACCTGGGCCTTAACACCCGCGTGGGACGAACAAAAAGGGGCCGCTTTTCGACACCGACCGATTCCGGCGTCCCATTGAGGCGGCCTATGCGGAGATGCGGGAGCGCGCGTGGCCGCGGCCGGGCCAGCTTCCGGGTTCATAAAAAAAAGCCCGGAGGGTTTCCTCCGGGCTTTTGAAAATTTGGCGTCCGATCAGAAATTGTAGCTGAGGCGGGCGTAGTAATAGCCGCCATTGGGATC
>JBOHKF010000432.1:0-2852 GCA_050729015.1 Rhizomicrobium sp.
GTCTATGGCATAGTGGCCCAGGGCCGTCTCGCTTACGTGAGGTCGTTCGGGGTCCAGGATCTCGACGCGAAGCGGCCGGTGACGGCAGACAGCCTGTTCCGCATCGCCTCAATGACCAAGGCCTTTACCGCACTCACGCTCCTTCACCTGCGCGATCAAGGAAAAGTTTCGCTGGAGGCGCGGGCCGAGACCTATGTGCCCGAGATGCGCAACTGGCCCTATCCCACCAAGGATTCACCCAAGGTTCGCGTGATCGACCTTCTTGGCCATGCCGCCGGTTTCGTCACCGACGATCCCTGGGGCGACCGGCAGACGCCAATTCCCGAAGCACAATTCACCGCGATGCTCGAGAAGGGCATTGCTTTCGATCATGCACCCGCCACGCAATTCGCCTATTCGAATCTCGGCTATGCCCTGGTCGGCCGCATCATCGAGAATGTGAGCCGTGAAGCGTACAGTAAAGCGGCCGGCGACCTGCTTTTGAAGCCGCTTGGCATGACATCAAGCGGATTCAATATCGCCAACTCGCCTTTGGAACGGCGCGCCATCGGCTACCGCTTCGAGAATGGCCAATTCAAGCGCGAACCCGATCTGGGCGAAGGGGCCTTCACTGCAATCGGCGGCTTGCAGACCAGCGCCAACGACTACGCCAAGTGGGTGGCCTTCCTGCTTTCGGCGTGGCCGCCGCGCGACGATCTTGACGCCGGCCCCGTGTCTCGCCAAACGGTGCGCGAACTGGCGAAGGGTTCGGATTTCCCCCTGGGCTTGGCGCGCCCGGGCGACAACCGGCCTCATCCCTGCCGCCAGGCCGAGACCTATGGCATGGCTTTTTATGTGGTGAACGACTGCGACCTCACTTGGGCCATCACCCATAATGGCGGCTATCCCGGCTATGGTTCTTCCGTCTTGATGTTCCCCGATGCGGGTGTCGGCCTGTTCGTCTTCACCAATCGCACCTATGCGAGTCCCAGTCCCACGCTTTGGACAGCGGCGCTGGCTCTGAAGGCGCAAGGCCCGATCGAGGTCCGAGCCGTTCCGGTGAGCCCCGCGCTGGCCCAAGCCTACGAGGCAGCAGCCCGGGCCTATCGGGAGGGGACGATTGATGCATTGGCGCCCCTGGCCGCGGTCAATTTCTTCATGGACCGCACGGCCCGAAATTGGAAGCTGGAGCTTCAAAGGCTCAAGACCCAAGTGGGCGAATGCCGGACCACAGCGCCGGTTATCGCGTTGGGGGCTGAGACCGGTACCTTCGAATGGGCATGCCGGCAAGGAACGATCAAAGGCCGCATTCTTCTTGCCCCGCCCATACCCGAAAAAGTGCAAAGCCTGATCTATGTGGGCAGCGCCAATTCTTGAGTAGGGTCCCTTCTCTCTCTCTCCCCGCGCCGCATTGCCGGCCCACGCAAGGCGGGGCTGCCATGCGCCATGCGACGATCTTATGTGAATGCCAGGTTTCGTCGCCGATGCGGGCCTTTGCGAGGTGATGGCTGTCAACTTTGAACAGACATGTCCCCCTAAGATTCCTGTGATCGGGACGGCAACTCCGCTATATACCCCGCTCTCCGCGATACCTGTTTGGATCGGACCCCATGTCGAATACCGGCGCCGCCAGGAACTGGTTCGGCCGCAATCGCCGCCTTCTCCTGATCGGGGGCCCGGTGGTCGTGGTCGTGGCGGCGATAGCCTTCTACATGCTGACCGGCCGCTACGTCTCCACCGACGACGCTTATATCCAGGCGGCGCGCGTGGAGATTTCGACCGAAGTCTCGGGGCGCATCGCCGAAATAGATGTCCGCGACAACCAACATGTCCACAAGGACGAAGTGCTATTCCGCCTCGATTCGCGCAATTTTGCCATCCAGGTTGCGGACGCTCGCGCGCAATTGGGCGGCGCGCTGTTGAAGGTACCGTCGCTCCAGGCAGCCTATCGCCAGCGCATGGCCGATGAAACCGCCGCCCGCACCACGCTGGAATACGACCAGCGGGAACTGGCGCGGCAAACCCGCCTTGAAGCGCAGGGAATCTCCTCAAGCGCCCAACTCGACCAGGCCAAGAACAATTTCCAGTCGGCGCAACAACAGCTGGCCGCCGCCCAGCAACAGACCCAGAGCGCGCTTGCGGAGCTTGCCGGCAATCCGGAGGCCATGCCGGCAAGCCTGCCTCTTGTGCGCGAGGCGCAGGCCGCGCTCGATCGGGCATTGTTGCAGATATCCTATACCGTGGTGCGCGCGCCCATGGATGGGATCGTCGCCAAGGTGGACGAGATCGAGGTTGGCGATCATGTCAATGCCGCCATGCCGCTTTTTGCGTTGCTGTCGCGGCGCGACATATGGGTAGAGGCGAATTTCAAGGAAACGGACCTCACCTACATGCGGCTTGGCCAGCCTGCGACGCTTGCGGTGGACGCCTATCCCGGCCACGACTTGACCGGTCATGTCCTTTCCACCAGCCCCGGCACGGGATCGAGTTTCTCGCTCCTGCCGCCGGAGAACGCATCGGGCAATTGGGTGAAAGTGGTGCAAAGGCTGCCGGTAAGGCTTTCCATCGATAATGACGCCGGCCTGAAGCTGGCTGCGGGCATGAGCGTGGAAGTGACCGTGGATACCGGACACCGCCGCTGGGATTGAACACGGATGGACCGTCGCGAAACCGTCATCGAAGAACCGGTCAGGCCAACGACGCCCCGGTCTCCGCCGGCGCACGGTCGCGTGGCTTTCCATGGCCTGATCACGTTCTCGGTGATGCTGGCTACCATCATGCAGGCGCTCGATACCACCATCGCCAATGTCGCGCTGCCCCGCATGCAGGGAACGCTATCAGCCACCCAGGACGAGATGGGCTGGGTCCTCACC
>JBOHKF010000433.1:0-1943 GCA_050729015.1 Rhizomicrobium sp.
CCAAAGGATCGGGGCGCATCGCCGAAGTCGCGGCACGCTTCAGCTTGGATGCCATGCCGGGCAAGCAGATGGCGATAGACGCGGATTTGTCGGCCGGGCTGATTGACGAAAAGGAGGCCAAAGGCCGGCGCAAGACCATCGAGGCGGAGGCCAATT
Organism: Rhizomicrobium sp.; assembly: GCA_050729015.1. Taxonomy (GTDB): domain Bacteria; phylum Pseudomonadota; class Alphaproteobacteria; order Micropepsales; family Micropepsaceae; genus Rhizomicrobium. Next base: position 157 of record JBOHKF010000433.1, read on the forward strand.
TTTTCGGCGCCATGGACGGCGCCAGCAAATTCGTGCGCGGTGATGCGATCGCCGGCCTTCTCATCGTCGGGATCAACGTGATCGGCGGCATCATCATCGCGGTGGCGCAAAAGGGCATGAGCTTCACCGACGCCACCCAGACTTTCACGCTTCTTACTGTGGGCGACGGCCTGGTGTCGCAGATGCCAGCCCTCATCGTTTCCACGGCTGCCGGCCTGATGGTGTCCAAGGCGGGCGTCGAAGGGGCCACCGACAAGGCGCTGATGGGCCAGCTCTCCTTCTATCCCCAGGCGCTGGGGATGGCGGCAGCGGTCATGGGCGTGGTCGCGGTCCTGCCGGGAATGCCGACTCTGGTGTTCGGAGGACTTTCTGCCGCCACCGGGGCGCTTGCCTATTACGCCTTCAAGCGTAAGGACGCGCGCCTTGCCGGGCAGCTCGCGGACGAGGCCAAGACCAAGGCCGACGCTGCACCCAAGGAAGAGCCGATTTCCACCGCCCTCGCGCTTGACATCCTGCGCATCGAGTTGGGCTATGGCCTGCTTGCCCTGATCAATGACATGGAGGGCCACCGCATAACCGACCAGATCAAGGCGTTGCGCCGGCAACTGGCGCAGGAGATGGGCTTCGTGATGCCGGCGGTGCGCATCCTGGATAATATGCAATTGGGCGCCAACGAATACCGAATCCGCATCAAGGAGTTCGACTCCGGCAAGGGGGAGCTGTTTCCGGGCTCCTTCCTGGTGATGGACCCCAAGGGCCTGCCCATCGATCTACCCGGCACCCACACCACCGAGCCGGCCTTCGGTCTTCCCGCCGTCTGGATCTCCAGCGCACTGCGCGAAGAAGCGTCGTTCCGCGGCTTCACGGTGGTGGATCCGGGCACGGTTCTCACCACCCACCTGACAGAAGTGCTCAAGAGCCACATGTCCGAGCTTCTCTCATACGCGGAAACCAAAAAGCTGCTCGACGACATGCCCCCCGACAACAAGAAGCTGGTCGAAGAACTGATCCCGTCGCAAATCTCGGTTACCGGGGTCCAGCGCGTGCTGCAGACGCTGTTGGCGGAGCGGGTTTCGATCCGCGACCTTCCCGCCATCCTGGAAGGCATCGCCGAAGCGGTGGGCAATACCAAGAACCCGCTTTACATCACCGAGCATGTGCGCATGCGGCTGGCGCGCCAATTGTGTCATGCCAATCTCACGCCGGCGGGCTATCTGCCGCTTCTGGCGCTGTCGCCTGCCTGGGAGCAGGCGTTCGCGGAATCGATTGTCGGTCAAGGCGAAGACCGGCAATTGGCGATGGCGCCATCGCAGCTTCAACAGTTCATTCAGACGGTCCGCGAGCGCTTCGAAGAAGCCACCGCCAAGAACGAAGTTCCGGTCCTGCTCACCAGCCCGCAGATCCGCCCCTTCTTGCGCTCCATCGTCGAGCGCTTCCGGCCGCACACCGTGGTGATGAGCCAGAACGAAATCCATGCCTCGGTGCGGTTGCGCACACTTGGCCAAGTTTGAGGGGGCCAGGTCTGAGGCGCACATCATGGGTCTGAATGCCAATCTGGTTAGCTTTCCCCGGGGCGATCTGCGCGCCCTTCTGGGCACGGCGATGAAGCGGCACCGTCTGCCCGAAAACCTGGGTCAGGCGCTGGTACGCGAAGCCGCGAATTTTCCCGAAGTGAGCGCGGACGCGGCGCTGGCCTTCGCCATCGCCCAGCGCCTGTCGCAGGCGCCTATTGATTTTCAAACCGCGCGCGGCATCCTGCTTGCGGGACCGCGCGGCGCCGGCAAAAG
>JBOHKF010000434.1:0-8784 GCA_050729015.1 Rhizomicrobium sp.
TGGCCCAACGACGTGCTGGCCGACGGGGGAAAGCTCGCGGGCATTCTCCTCGAAAATGTCCATGGCGCCCTTGCGGTCGGCATCGGCGTTAATCTCAAGCACCATCCGACGGATACGATTTTTCCCGCCACATCGCTGGCCGCACTGGGCTTAACCGTGCCGGCCGCCGATGAGGCGTTGACGCGGCTCGCGGGTGAGTTTGCGAAATGGTATGACATTTGGCGCGGCGGCTTTGGCGCCATCCGCGCCGCCTGGCTGATGCGGGCGGAAGGGCTCGGTACGCGCATCCGCGCGCGGCTTGCAACAGGCGAAAGGTGGGGCATGTTCGAAGGCATCGACGAAAGCGGCGCGCTGATCCTCGGCGAGGGCATGGGCCGCACCAGCGTGCTCCCGGCCGCGGAAATTTTCTTCGGCTGATGCCATGCTGCTTGCGATCGATGCCGGCAATACCAACATTGTTTTCGCCGTCTATGATGGCGAAACCCAACGCGCCCAATGGCGGGCGGTGACCAATACGCAGCGCACGTGCGACGAGTATGCGGTCTGGCTGAGCCAGCTTCTGGAATTGGAAGGCCTCTCCTTCGCCAATCTCGACGCTGCCATCATCGCCACGGTGGTGCCTGCGGTGTTCTTCGATTTGCGCGCCTTGTGCCGCAACTATCTCAAATGCGAACCCTTGATCGTGGGGGATCCCACGCTGGAGCTGGGCATGAAAGCCAATGTGGATCCGGCGCAGACGGTGGGCGCGGACCGGCTCTGCAACGCGGTTGCAGCCCATCATCGCTACCGAGGGGCGGCGGTGGTGGTGGATTTCGGCACCGCGACCAATTTCGACGTCGTGGCCGAGAATGGCGATTTTGACGGCAGCGTGATCGCGCCCGGCGTCAATCTTTCCATCGAGGCGCTGCACCAGGCGGCGGCGCTGCTCCCGCGCGTCGCCATCCACCGCGCCCAGACGGTGATCGGGCGCAACACCGTTGCGGCCATGCAGTCGGGCGTCTATTGGGGTTATGTGGGCCTGATCGGGGGATTGATCGCCCGCATCAAGCAGGAATATGGAAGACCGATGACCGTGATCGCCACCGGCGGGCTCTCCCATCTTTTCCACCCCGATATTGCCGCTATCGATCATATCGATCCCGACCTCACTTTGCGCGGCCTGATGTTGATCCATGCCCGCAACGGGAAGAAACGCTGATGCCGACCGATGAACTGGTGTTCCTGCCGCTTGGCGGGTCGGGCGAGATCGGGATGAATTTCAATGCCTATGGCTTCGGACCACCGGAGCGGCGCCGGTGGATCGTGGTGGATTGCGGGGTGACGTTCGGACGCGAGACGGATTCACCGGGCGTGGACCTGATCCTGCCCGACATCGGCTATCTGGCCGAGCGGCGGCAGGATGTGTTGGCCATCATCGCTACCCATGGGCATGAGGACCATATCGGCGCCATTGCGCTTCTCTGGCCGATGCTCCGATGCCCCATTTACGCCACGCCGTTCACCGCCCGCCTGATCGAGGCCAAGCTCGAAGAGCAGGGCGTGTCCCAAAAGGTGGGCGAGGTCGGATTGGGCGGCAGGCTCAAGCTTGGTCCCTTCACCGTAGATTTCATCTCCATCACCCATTCCATCCCCGAGCCCAATCTGCTGGCGATCCGCACGTCTTTGGGCGTGGTGGTTCATACCGGCGACTGGAAGCTCGATCCGCAGCCCTTGTTGGGCAAGGCGACCGACGCCGATGCCATCCGCAAGCTGGGCGAGGAGGGAGTTCTGGCCCTGGTTTGCGATTCCACCAATGCCCTGCTGCCCGGCCATTCCGGCTCGGAGTCCGAGGTGCGCGACAGCCTTGTCACTCTTGTCGGCGGATTGAAGGGACGCATCGCCGTTACCGCTTTTGCCTCCAATGTGGCGCGCCTCGATTCGATAGCTCATGCCGCCTGCGCCAACGGCCGGAAGGTCGCCCTCCTCGGACGCTCCATGCACCGGATCGTGGAGGCGGCGCGCTCGAGCGGCTATCTCAAGGATTTCCCCTCGGCCGTGGATGCCGCCGAAGCCCAGGGCCTTCCCCCATCGCGCGTGCTGTTCCTGGTGACGGGAAGCCAGGGCGAGCCGCGCGCCGCGCTCGCCCGCATCGCCGCGGGTACGCACCCCGACGTGCGGTTGGGCAAGGGCGATGCGGTAATCTTTTCGTCCCGTGTCATTCCCGGCAACGAAGTCGCCATATTTGCCCTTCACAACCGACTCTGCGCCTTGGGCGTGGAGGTGCTGACTGCGGAAGAACATTTCGTCCATGTCTCGGGCCATCCCGCGCGCGAGGAGTTGGCGGAGATGTATCGCTGGACGCGGCCCAGGATCGCCGTTCCTGTCCATGGCGAACTGCGCCACTTGTCCGAGCATGCGCGGCTGGCGAGATCGCTCCAGGTGAGCGAGGCGCTGGTGCCCGCCAACGGCCAGCTATACCGGCTGGCGCCCGGGCAGGCGCAACTGATAGACGAAGTGCCGTCGGGGCGCATCCACTTGGACGGGCGCGTGCTGGTGGGCGAAGGCGAGGGCTTGGCCAAGGCGCGCCGCGCCATGGGCCATGCCGGACTTCTCGCCATCACCTTGGTTCTGGACGGAAAGGGGCGCCCGGCCGCGGATGCCGCCATTTTGGGCGAGGGCCTGCCGCGCCCGGTGGCCGACGCCGTCAAGAACGCGGTCGGCGGAATCCTCAACCGCCACAATCCCAAAAACACCGACAGCGCAGATTTGCAAGAGGCCGTGCGCCTGGCCGCGCGCCGGGCCGCGCTGGACGCCTGGGGAAAGAAACCCGTCACCCGGGTCACGGTGGTGGAACTGTGATCGGCCGATTGAATCACGTCGCCATCGCCACCGCCGATCTGGAAAAAGCCGCCTCGGTCTATCGCGATCTCCTGGGCGCCAGAGTCTCGGCGGCCGTTGACCAGCCTGACCACGGTGTCACCACCGTTTTCGTCGAACTTCCCGGCAGCAGGGTCGAGCTTCTGGCGCCGCTGGGAAGGAATTCTCCGATCGCCGGATTTCTCGCCCGCCATCCCGCAGGAGGCGTGCATCATCTCTGCTTCGAGGTCGCCGACATCATCATCGCGCGCGACCGTCTGGTGGCGGAAGGTTGTCGGTTCGCAGGCAGTAGCGAGCCCGGAATCGGCGCGCATGGCAAGAAGGTGCTGTTTCTTCACCCCAAGGATTTCGTGGGGACGTTGATCGAGCTGGAAGAAGCATGACCATTCCGCTTGTCATTCATTATGTGGTGCTGTTCAGCGCCTTCGCGATGGCCTGGTTTCTGGTGCTGTTGATCCTCCTGCCGATCGGCCTCGGCGACGTGGACCCGGAGACGGGCGCGCCCCTCAAAGCCTATTTTGCCCGAAAGGCCCTTTGGTCGAGCATTATTGCGGCGCTGCTGTGGCTTATCTTCTATTTCGCGATCAGGTCCGGCTGGCTCGAGCTTTAGGCCAAAGCAGATTGAAGGCAAATCGCGTGCGAGATTCCGAAGGACTCTAATGGGAGAAACCTGTCCCTGCGCTGCGAAACGCGTTGCGTAGGACCTCTATGAAAGCGAAGGGAAAGCAAAAAGCCGGAGATCACTCCGGCCTCTGCCGCCCTCTGGCGCTTTCCCCTTATTTCGTCCGTGAACCTGGCCTTATGGCTCCCGCGTCTTAGCGAGATTTTTAGAGTGCTTGTTGATACTGCGCGGCGCCTGCCTGTGTCACGACATATCTGGATTATTGCGATGCAACAAGCACAACAAAATTGCGGACTTGCCATGGCTACTGTTCTTCTGTTGCTGACGGGAGCAAGCGCGGCCGGGACCCTGCACGACCCCGTCACGGATTCCCTGCTGACGGGCCAGAGAGGGCCTTGCGATCCAAAAACAGCCGGCCCTGATTATGTTCCGGGCACCGATGCAGATGGCAACCCCGTAGCACCGGCCGACCTGCCCGCGCCCAAGATTGAGAGTCCCAGCGTTCTCGTTCCTTTCAGTCGCCCCCAGGGCACCGGTTATGTGGGCTTGGATAAAAGGGCCCTCGACTCTCTATTGAACCCGAGACTTGCCTGCGCGCCACGGAATCGCTGAGCGATGCGCGTCAGAACGAAATCCAGACTCCCCTATGCCAATAGCCCCGGCCGGCATGTTCATGCCAGCGGAAATGCTGTCCTCGGCGCCAGTGCCAGTTGTCGGGATGAAGAGTAACGCCGAATTCCGGCCGGTACACATAGGTCCCGCGCACATGCCAGCATTCGCCGGATTGGCTGCAGGCAATGACAGCGGCGGCAGGCGTAACCGTCGCTGCAAGCAAAGCCGCGACAGTGATGGCTTTCCCAAGCGCAACGGCTGCGCGAGGCGGCCTTCTTAGTCTTTTCATGGCATTCTCCCCGACAATCAACCCCTCCCGCCTTCAAAGGTGGCGCAAGGAGTTTTCGCCCGCAAGAAAAAGCTCTGTAATGTGGGAAAGGAGCCCTTTCAGGCGCCCGGTCAATAGGCGCGGCCGATCAGAATCTCCTCGGCGCCAGGTGCGCTCGAGAAAACGCAAGTACCAAAGCTGGCAGGCTGGTCCTCGGGGGCGTTGCGGATGGTGAGCTTGAGCGCTTTGAGCTTCCGCTCGACATCTGCCAGCGCCGCTCCCCGGGGCCTTGACCAGTTCACCCGCACCCAGCCCTTGAAGGTTTCGTCATCTTCGCCGAAATAAGCCGCAATCTCCTCGAAATTTGTGAGATCGGTGCGGATGTTGCCATGAAGCCGTGCGCGGGCTTCGCGATGGAGCCGGCCCTGAATATCGGCCAGCAGCTCGGCTGCGGCGGCGATGAAATCCTCCCTGGACCTAGCCATGGACCTGATCTTGTCGCCATCGCGCAGAGTGTCGCGCCGCATATAGGTGACCTGCCCGGAGGCGGCATCGCGGGGGCCGATCTCCACGATCAGGGGCGCTCCGCGCCTGACCCAATTCCAGCGCTTCTCCGCCGACTTGATCTTCTTGGTGTCCAGCAAGACTCGCAGCGGCCGGCCGAGAAACGCGCGCGCCGCCAGCGCCTTCACCAGCTCCTCGCAATAGGACAGCACCGCCGCGTCTTCGGGCTTGTCGCGCAGCATCGGCACGACCACAATCTGGCGGGGCGCGATAGCGGGTGGCAGCCGCAAGCCATCATCGTCGCCATGGGTCATGATCACCCCTCCGATAAGCCGGGTTGAAACGCCCCAACTGGTGGTGTGGCAGAAGGCGAGCGTCCCGGTTTCGTCCTGGAACCTGATGTTCTGGGCTTGCGCGAAATGGGTCCCCAGGAAATGCGAGGTCCCCGCCTGCAGCGCCTTTCCGTCCTGCATCATCGCTTCAATGGAATAAGTGTTCATCGCACCGGGGAATCTCTCGTTCTCGGGCTTCTCACCGGCGATCACGGGCATCGCCAGCACGTCTTCGGCGAAATTGCGATAGACGTTAAGCATCCGGCGCGTCTCCTGAACTGCTTCTTCTTCCGTTGCGTGCGCGGTGTGACCTTCCTGCCAGAGAAATTCTGTGGTGCGCAGAAACAGGCGCGGCCGCATCTCCCAGCGCACCACATTGCCCCATTGGTTGATGAGGAGGGGAAGGTCGCGATAACTCCGGACCCAGCGCGAGAAGGCATCGCCGATAATGGTCTCGGAGGTAGGCCTGACCACCAGCGGCTCTTCCAGCTTCGCCTCCGGATCGGGCTGGAGCCGCCCCTCCACCAGCTTGAGGCGGTGATGGGTGACGACCGCCATCTCCTTGGCGAAGCCTTCCACATGCTCCGCTTCCTTGGCGATGAAGGAGAGGGGAATGAAAAGAGGAAAATAGCAATTCTCGTGGCCCGTGGCCTTGATTCGCCGGTCCAGTTCCTCCTGGATCAGCTCCCAGACCCCATAGCCCCAGGGCTTGATCACCATGGCGCCGCGGACGGGACTGGTTTCGGCCATCTCGGCGTCGCGCACTACGGCCTGGTACCAGTCGGCGAAATGTTCGCGGGTGACGTCCAGGGCGCGCTGCATGAAAGGTGATCCCGACAGGTCCACGCGTCTCTTAGCGGGTCGGATGGGAAGGTTCCACAAGCAAGTGGACTGGGGGCCGGTGCCCCCTTAACGTCCTCCCGCCATGGCTGAATCGAGAAAAACCGGACCTTTCGCGGCATTTGAGTGGATGCTGGCGCTTCGCTATCTGAGGGCCAAGCGCCAGGAAAGCTTCGTCTCGGTGATTTCCGGCTTTTCGCTGGTGGGAATTGCGCTTGGGGTTGCCACCCTCATCATCGTGATGTCGGTGATGAATGGATTTCGCCATGAGCTTCTCAAGAGCATCCTGGGCCTCAACGGTCATGTGACCGTGCAAAGTAGCTTTGGCCCGCTCGCCGATTACGACTCCATTGCACAAAGGCTGAAACACGTTGCCGGGGTCACCCGTGCGGCGCCTGTCGTGGACGGAGAAGTGATGGCGAGCCAGAACGGCGTCAATCAGGGGGCTTTGGTGCGGGGACTGACGCCGGCCGATCTCAGGAGCCTCACGATCGTCGCCAATACGCTGAGCCCAAGCGCCATTTCCGGATTCGCGACCGGTGACGAAGTCATCGTGGGCGCAGGCCTCGCCCAGAAAATGCGGCTTCGTCCCGGAGGCGCCATTACGCTGATCGCGCCCCAGGGCAATGTCACGCCCTTCGGGACCACGCCTCGCATCAAGACCTATACCGTGGCCGGGACCTTCCGCATCGGCATGACGCAATATGACACCAGCTTTGTCTTCATGCCGCTCAAGGAGGCGCAGCTCTTCTTCAATTATGGCGACAGCGTGAGCGGCATCGAAGTAATGGTGACGGACCCGGATAATGATTTCGCCATGCTGCCGGCTCTGGCGCGGGCGGCCGGCAGGCAGACGCGGCTGATTCCCTGGCAGGACACCAACTCCAGCTTCTTCGAGGCGCTTCAGGTGGAACGCAATGTGATGTTCCTGATCCTCACCTTGATCATCCTGGTGGCCGCGCTCAATATCGTTTCCGGCCTCATCATGCTGGTGAAGGACAAATCGCCGGATATCGCCATCCTGCGCACCATGGGGGCTTCGCGGGGCGCGGTGATGCGGGTGTTCCTGATCGCAGGCGCCAGCATCGGTGTCACCGGTACGCTGGTGGGCTTCATCATCGGCGTGGTGTTCTGCGCCAATATTGAAACTATTCGCGAAGGGCTCTCCAAGCTCACCGGCACCACTCTTTTCGATCCCACCGTCTATTTTCTTTCGCGCATGCCGGCCGAAATGGATGCCGGCGAGGTCGCGGCCGTGGTGGTGATGGCTCTTGTCCTGACCTTTCTTGCAACGCTTTATCCGTCGTGGCGCGCGGCCAAGCTCGATCCGGTCGAGGCGCTGCGTTATGAATGAGATATTGCGGCTCGCCAATATCGCGCGCCGCTACCGGCAGGGTGAAGGCCAGCTTGAGGTGTTCCGCGATGTGAGCATGGCGCTCGGGGCGGGCGAGGTGGTGGCCCTGGTCGGTCAGTCCGGCGCCGGCAAATCCTCGCTCCTGCATATCGCCGGCCTTTTGGAGGCGCCTTCGGCGGGGGAGATATTTATTGCAGGCGCGCCGGCGTCGCATCTTTCGGAACATGAACGCACCCGCATCCGTCGCGACACCATCGGTTTTGTCTATCAGGCGCACCATCTTCTTCGCGAATTCGATGCGCTGGAGAATGTGGTGATGCCGCAGATGATCGCCGGCATGCCGCGGGCCATCGCCGCCGAGAAGGCACGCCGGCTTTTGGACGCGGTGGGACTCTCCGGCCGGCTCCATCACCGTCCGGCGCAGCTTTCCGGCGGCGAGCAGCAGCGCGTGGCAATCGCCCGGGCGCTGGCCAACCGGCCCCGCATCATTTTAGCCGACGAGCCTACCGGCAATCTCGACTCTACGACGGCGGGCGGCGTGTTCGAAATCCTGATGAAGACCACTCGCGCCGAAGGATCGGCTGCCCTCATCGCCACCCACAATTTCGAGTTGGCGCGCCGGATGGACCGGACCGTGCTTCTGGATCAGGGGACGCTCACGTCCTACAATCATCACGCAACCACCTGATATTACTTTCGTTTCTTGAAAAAACCGCGGATCGTGATCTCTTTTTGTTCTTGCACGCCCTCGAAAAGAACAATAAGAGAACACAAGACTTTCGCGGGAGGGCAGGATGATGTGGCTCAGGGACATGGCGGCAGGGGCGGGGCTGTTGATATTCATCGTCTTCTCGTTCGCCCTGGCCAATGGCGCGCAAGCGCTGCTCACCGCTCTTTGAGTTGTGGATAGAGACGCTTTGGAGCGCGAAAGACGACGCGCGCGGAGGCCATAGTGCTCGCCGAGCTTCGAGGTTGCCGCCATGGCCGATTCAGCTTCGTTCGTGCATCTGAGAGTCAAGAGCGCCTTTTCGCTTTTGGAGGGGGCCATCAGGCCCAAGGAATTGGCGCAACTGGCCGCGGGAAGCGCCATGCCTGCCGTGGCCGTCACCGATACCAACAATCTTTTCGGCGCCTATGAAATCGCCGACAACCTGGTCAAGGAAGGCGTGCAGCCCATTGTCGGCGCCCTTCTCTCCGTGGAGGCGACAGCCCCTCAGGTGGGGAGCCGCCGGAAGCCCCCGCACCTGCCGCTTCTCGTCCAGGACGAGACAGGCTACCGCAATCTCACCAAGCTTCTGAGCGCGGCGTATCTCAAGGCCGAGCCGGGAGACTGGCCGCACGTGAAACTCCCCCTTCTCGCCCGTCACGCCGAGGGGTTGATTGCTCTCTCCGGAGG
>JBOHKF010000435.1:0-1809 GCA_050729015.1 Rhizomicrobium sp.
AGCACAGACTCGCGATCGTCGCCAGCTATTTCACCGACAAGGTGCCCTCGATCGTGGAAGCGTATGCGGATGTGAGCAAAGGCTCCGGCCAAGCCCTTCTGGACGCCATCGATTCCTTCGCGCGGCGCTCCCATCATCCGGAGCTTGCCCAGGCACCGTTGGTTCTTTGGGGCATGTCGGCCGGGGGCGAAGTCAATTACGAATTGGCCGCCTGGAAACCGGAGCGGGTGGCGGCCTTCGTGGTGAACAAGGGGAATTTCTATTATACCGCGCTCGCCTCCAAGGCCGCCCGCTCGGTGCCGGCGCTGCTCTTCGTGGGCACCGCCGATCTTGCCTATCGCATTGACGCTGTCACCGGGATTTTCGCCATGAACCGCAGACCGGGAGCCCTGTGGGCGCTGGTCGAGCAGCCGGGCGTGCCCCACGCGGTGGGACGCTCTGCGGATTTGTCGCGCATCTTCTTCGACGAGGTGCTGCCCATGCGCATCGGCGCCATGAAAGACGGCAGGCTGGGCGTTCTCGATCCGGAAAAGGGCTGGCTGGGCGATCTCGCCACCAAAACCGTGGCGCCGATCGTGCCAGGAAGCAAAATGCCCGCGACCCCGACCTCATGGCTTCCCACCGAACGGACGGCCAAGGCCTGGGCCGCGGTCGAGAACGGCACCCCGTTCGCGCAATGAACGAGGAAGGGCTCAACGTGAACGGTAGGTCCAGACATGGGCGGGCGGAAAGTTTCGCCATACCGCATGCTTGCCGAGGGCGACACTGGCCGGCGCCTTCACGGGAGGGCGCCAACTGTAGGACAGTTGAATGAAAAGCCCGCCCGCGCCCTGAATGTCCAGCGCGCGGTGCAGCAAGGACTGTCGCTTGGGTCGCGGCAGATTCAATAGCGGCAAGCCGGACACCACCGCCGCAACCTTGGCACCCGGGGGAAGAAACCGTTCGAATGCCAGGGCGTCGCCTTGGCGCACGTCCACGCCGGGAAAATTCCTGGACAAGGCATTTGCGAAATTCCTGTCCCTTTCGATGGCGACGATGCGCTCGCCGGCACGCGTGAGAAGGGCCGCGGTCACGGCGCCGGTTCCGGGCCCCAATTCGATCACCAGGCCCGGACGCGAAAGGTCCAGTTTGGCGGCGATCGCCTCGGCAAGGATGGGACTGGAAGGCGCCGGCGCGGAGACCCACTTCGGATTGCTGATCAGGCCCCGCAGGAAGACGCCGTAGCCGAGGGACGCGCCGGCATCGTCGTTCATGGACAATTCCCAGTTTGCTTAAAACAAATGCCCGGCGGGACCCAAGGCTCCTTCATGGCACCTTTCCCCGGAGGTCTGCAAGCGCCATCCGTCAACTGAGGATCACAAGAAGGTCCTTCGCCTCGATCTGGGCTCCGGGCGCCACCAGCAGGTCCTCGACGGTGCCGTCCCTGGGGGCATGCAGCGCAGTTTCCATCTTCATCGCCTCGATGGTGAGAAGCACATCGCCGGCCTTGACCGGCGCGCCTTTCCGGATGGCGATTGTGGAGATGGCGCCGGGCATCGGGGCGGCAACATGGGCGGGGTTAGCATCCTCGGCCTTGCGCCTTGCTTCGACCCGGGGCCGCGCCTGGCGGTTGGGCACGCGCACGCTGCGCGGCTGGCCATTAAGCTCGAAGAAAACGCGAACCTTGCCTTCCTCATCGGTCTCGCCAATGGTCTGGAGCCGCACCACCAGGAGCTTGCCGCGCTCCAGTTCCACGGCTATCTCTTCGCCCGGCTTCATTCCATAAAAGAAAACCGGCGTCGGCAGCGCCGAGACCGGACCATAGCGGCC